>JACPUP010000069.1 GCA_016192205.1 Candidatus Kerfeldbacteria bacterium | reverse complement strand
GCCCACCACCGGGGTGAGCAGTTCTTCCACGGTCCCTGCCGGCAAACCGCACCCGTGTCCCTTGAGCGGCGGCTCTGGCTTCTGCAATGACAACGCAACCATTGGCTGTGTGGCGGATTCCGACTGCGTCAACACCGGGGCAGGCGAACGCTGTATCGCCAGCAGCCATACCTGCGCCGTGGAGCGACACTGCGTCCAATTGACCAGCCTGGCCGGAAACGAGCGCTACCACTATCAAGTCGAATCGTGTGACTCCACGGGCAACTGCGGCCACTAAGGTATGATACGAGCGCGCGCTATCCTGACTGAACGATTCCGCCGGACCCTGGTCCTGGCTGTGGCCGTCATGGCCGCGGCGGTCGTGCTCGTCCAGTCGTTCGGCCCGGCCACGCCAGCGGCCGAAGCGCAGGCGCTCGTCATCTCCGACCTGACCGTCACGAGCATTACGTCGGACTCGGCCACCATCACCTGGAAGACGTTAGGCGTCCCGTCCGACACCACGGTCTTCTACGGCCTGACCCAGAGCCCGCCGTGGGATGAAACCCGGTCCTCCGCGACGCCAACCGAGAACCACACGTTGGGCATCGGTCCGTTGAATCCGGGCACCACCTACTGGTACGCGGTGCGCTCGAGCGCGGGCGCGAGCGTCGTCGAGAGCACGCCGCGGCAGTTCCCCACGCCGCCAGCCTCTGGCGACAGCATCCCGCCGTCGCTGGTCAATGTGCGCGTGGACGAGTATTACCGGTCGGCTGACCTCACCTTCAGTGCGTCCGAGCCGGTCACCTGGACCATTGAGTGGGGGCAGACCGCGGCCTACGGGAACACGGTCAATTGCCCGGCCGCCGATTGTCCGGCCGTGAACGGCACGCACGAGTTCGGTCCAGGATATACCTGCCCGACCGACGGCAACCCGGGCGTGTGCCCGAACACGCTCTACCACTACCAGCTGCGGATTGTGGATGCGAGCTTCAACTCGTTCACGAGCGGCGACTTCACCTTCCGCACGACGAACTCCGCCACGGACCACACGTTTTCGACTGGCGGCTGCCCAACGCCTGGTGGCGGCGTGGTCCCGATTGGCGCCTGCTTTGGCACGGAGTACTGTGACGGCGGCACGCTCCGGACCGACTGCCGCCGGTGCGGGGCATCGTGTGCCGCCGGCGAGACGTGTACGGCCGGCGGCTCATGCGTGGCTGACCCGCCGCCTTCGGCCAGCGCGTTCCAGTGCAACCGCGATGAGTGCTACAGCGGGGGCGTGCTCATCGTGCCGACGCCGCCCGGGTGCTGGGCCAGTTGGGCGCGTTGCAGCGCGAACATCGTGCTGAAGGTCAAGCAGGATCGTGTCTGCGACCAGTGGATTTCCTGCGCGGCGACCCAAGAAATTACCAACAGTCAGACCGGCATCAAGGAAGAGATTTGCGTTGGTGTGGGCGGGTGCTCGAGCATCGGCCCGGGCGGCATTTGCAACCAGTCGCTCGGCCAGGGCCAGTGCAGCAACGACCCCCTGCAGTTCTGCAATACGATCAACGACTGCCCGATCGGCGCGACCTGCTTGACGGTCACTGACTCGAGCCGGCACTTTCGGCCGGTGACGTACGCGACGCCGTCCGAGGTGGGGAAGATCCGCAACCTGACCGGCTCCATTGTTGCCGGTCTCGATTGGGGTGGGGCTGCCACTATCATCGAGGGCCAGTACCCGTGGTTGTTAGCCCCGCAGTGGGGCGAGACGCCAGATCGAATCGGCATCAACCTGCGCGGAGACTTTGAGTTCCCGTCGCTCGTCTATGACCAACGGAATACTTCAACGGACACGGCGCCGTTCGACCAGGAGGGTGCGGCGACAGGCTCGGACGGCAGCCCGGCCTTTGGTGTGCGGCTGGAGACATCACCGAATGAGACGGGCCAGGACAACTTGAACCACGTCCTCGAGTTCCGACCGGTGCCAGGGTCAGGACATATCTACAACCGCGTCTGGTTCACGACCTTCCAAAACTTTGACTACTTCGTCACCTTCCGCGTGAAGAGCGAGGGTGGCGATACCATCATGCGGCCCCAGCTGTGGTTCGATCCGTTCACGTTCGTCAACCTGGACGCGACCAACACCATTACCGTCACCGGCGACTGGCAGGAGTTTGCGTACGGACCGGTGAAGGGGCTGAATGGTCAGGGGAGATTGAACTTCTTCTTCCCAGCCAGTGCTCATCCGGACGTGACGGTCCTGTTCGATGACGTCGAGATTTCCTCGGCGCTGGAGATCCGACCGAGCGAGTACATTTTGCCCAGCTGCCGGCTCTACCCAGAGGAGAATTCGCCGTCCTGTCGGTACGTGTCAGCCATGGGCGCACGCTATGAAGGCCAGCGCGGGTTCTGCTTGGAACGCGACTCGAAAGACCCTGCCATCTGCATTGCCTGGTGGCCAGTGGACGCCATTCGCGGGGATGAGAACGCGTTCGGCATTGAGCAGACGGCTGGTTTTAGCGGCGGCCAGGTCTACATGTGCCTTCAGTCGCGCGTCTATGCCCAAGGGCCGGACAGCTTTATTTCTGGCTGCGCCGATTCCGGCGGGCTGCGGTGCAAGGACCACCGCTGCAAGCCGAGACCGAACATGTGTCCGCCAGGTTACGAGGTCGATCCGACTTTCGGTCATCCTGATACGCGCATGAGGTGCCGCGGTCTCTGCGAGCGCTTCGGAAAGGACAAGTGCGAATGGCAGTGCCGGGCCGTTGGAACGCCACCGGTTCAGGAGTACAACGGTTTACTGACGCTGCTCCCTGGCTCAACCCTCCAGAACCGCTGCGCCGTGATTGCGAAGGTGTCCGATTATGGCCAGAACGCAGCTTGGTCCAAACGCACGCAGTACAGCTCGTCCTACGCCGTGTCGCCGGTGACCGTGCCGGGTTCGCTCGCCCAGCCCGTGCCACCGAGCCCGCTCGCCCAGTACCCCAGCCGCGTCGAACCGCAGACCAGCGACACGTACGCGCTGGACTACCCGTTTGGCCGGCTGACCATCCCGGCGTCGTCCAGCGACCCGGCCAGCTGGGAAACAATTATTGTCCGGACCTCCTGCCAGGAGTCTACGGACGACCCCCTCATCTGTCTCGGGAAGAATCCTTCCCAGGCCGCGGGCTCGGCAGTGGCCGCCCCAGCGCCCTACGCGTGGACGTACCAACGGAGCAACAGCAACCAACGCTGTCTTTCTGCCGGAGCTGATTCGAACCGTGACTCGGCCTGCGCGGCGAACAGCGCCTGCCAGCCAGTCCAACCGACCTGCACAACCGCATCGGGTGCTCCGACGGGCCTCGCCTGCGCTTCGGATACGCTGTGCCGATACGGTCTCGTGCACCGCGCCTGCACGTACGCCGCCGGTGCAACCGGCACGTGCGACAACTCGGCCGCAACGGCCTGTCGGCTCAATCGGGTCTGCGCTGATAACTTCTCGCGCGAGTGCACGGCCTCGCCGGGATCCTTTACCCTTGAGTGTGGCGTCTGCGCAGGCGATCTGGCGACGGTCTGCACCATCGGCCAGAATTGCGTGGATGCCGGCGTGGCCGGACCGTGCGTGCCGCGCACCTGCACCATCCCCGAGGCCCAGTGCAACGTTGGTGTGACCTGTGAGAACCGCGGTGGGATCGGCCAGTGCAGCAATGACCCGCTCAGCCTTCCGACCGACGGCACGGGTCATGGCTGGTGTTCTGACCCGAACGGCGCGCCGATCAGCTCGAGCTTTTGCCAGTCTGACGCTGACTGCGGTCGGGCCGCGGAGTACTGTAAGGAAATGAGCGGCCAGGATGCCTGGTCGCCAACCGTGGGACGCTGCACGAACGCCGTCACAGGCGTTGAAACCAGTCGTTCGTGCACCACCGACAGCGACTGCTCGCGTTGCCTGTTCCCCCAACGGTGCATTGATGCGCTCGACTGTTACGAGTCGCAGTGCCAACCGGCACTGGCTAATACTGGCATTTGCTCGTCCGACAGAACGACTGCGTGCACGACGAGCGAGGAGTGCTACAACAATGCGGCGAACGACTCGATCTGCAACGATGCCCAGTCCGTGTGCGTCGGCGGCACGAACGATGGCGCGTCCTGCGGCAACGATGTTGATTGTACGGTTGAGACCTGCGTCAGTCGCGGCGCAGCTGGCGAGAATAGCACCAGCGCGAACTGCCGAGCCATCAGGGGAATCAACGCTGGACCGCTCAACCAAGCCGTCAAGCGGCTCCAGCGCGTCTTTGCCGAGTACTACGGCCTGTGGTACTGGAGTTCCGGGGACAACCAGTACGTCAAGTGTGACCCACTCGGTGTCGCTGGTCCCTGCGGTAACCTGACGGATAATCCTGGCGATGACTATGACATTGAGAACAACGGTGGCTATGGCATCTTCACGAATTGGCACGTCCCAACGGCCAGGTGCAGCGGTGCGCGCGACGAAACATCAGAGGCGGACTACTGTGGCAACCCTCCGCAAGTCTTCAACGCCCAGTGGCGCGGGGTCACGGGGAGTATTACTATCCGGCGCGGCGAGTCTGCCACCTTGACCTTCAACACGAAAGTCGACGGCGAGCAGAAGCCGTTTCGGAAAATCTTCATTGACTGGACCGGCGCAGCGGACGGGTCCGGCATCCGCTCGTACGAATTCCCGTACGACTCCAAAGAGAAACCGGGCAACCCGCACGCGTTCCGCAATCAGTACGCGAACTTCACCACGAGCCCGATAACCTACACGCCCCGCATCCTCGTGCAGGACAACTGGGGCTGGTGTAACAACGGCGTGAGCGGTGACCCGTGTCTCGAGCCGCCCAGCCAGTGGCCAGTGCTCCAAGACTCGCTGGGCAATACGCTGACCATCACGGTGGACTAGGGTGCACCGTATGCGCGCGCCCGGACCACCGCACCAGCAACGACGAGGGCGCAGCCGCCTGGTCCTCGCAGCGTTTGTGGTGCTGTTCGTCGCACCGCTGCCGGTCTTGGCCCAGAGTAGCGACGGCGGCTTCGTGAGTAGCCTCTTAAGCGGTGGAGCGAACTTCATCGCCGCGAACCTCATCTACCCCGTGGTCCAGCTGCTGGGGAATTTGCTCATCGCGCTCATTAACATCCTCGTCGCCGTCGCCTCGTATAACGATTTCATCAATGCGACGGCGGTCGAGAAGGGCTTCACCATCGTCCGCGACGTCGCGAACATGTTTTTCATCGTCGTCCTCCTCGTCATTGCGTTCGGGACGGTGCTGAACATTCAGACGTACCGGTACAACCGTCTGCTCGGCCGGCTCATCATCATGGCGTTCCTCGTGAACTTCGCGCGGTTCATCGCTGGCATATTCATCGATGCGGCGCAGGTGGTGATGCTGACGTTCGTCAACGCGTTCCGGCACGCCGCGGCTGGCAACCTGACCACGGCCTTTGGCATTGAAGACCTCCTGAGGTTGCGGAACGTTAAGGGCAGCGACATCTCCGGCGCCACCATCTTCGGCGCCATCCTCCTGGCGTTGGCGCTCGTGCTCATTGCGGTCATTGTCGTCGGCGTGTACGTCGTGGTGCTGCTCATCCGCATCATTGCGCTCTGGCTGCTCGTTGTGCTCTCGCCGCTCGCGTTCGTGCTGCGGACGTTCCCGGCCGGCCAGAAGTACGCCAGCGAATGGTGGTCGAATTTCCAAAAGTACGTCATTTGCGGGCCGGTCATCGCGTTTTTCCTCTGGCTGGCGTTGACGGTCATGGCCGCGTCGAATACCTCCCTCTTGAACGTGAACCTCAATCGGGGAGAAATCACCGGCAGTTCCGGCATCATCCAAGACGCGGGCGAAGCAGCCGCGGGCAGCATCGCCGGCACCATCTCGGAAATTTCCCGCGCCGACAACCTCCTCTCCTACATCGTCGCCATCCTCTTGCTGTTGGGCTCGCTCATGATTGCCCAGGAGCTGTGCGGTCGCGCCGGATCCATTGCCGGGCAGTGGCTGGGCAAGGCCACGACCGCCGCGAAGTTCGTCACGGGCGTCACGGCCGTCGGCGCGGCATTGGGCTACGGTCGGGAAAAAATCCAGCGGGGCTGGAAGGCGACCAAGGATGTGGCCCGCGGAGGCGCTGAAGCGGCAGTGATGGCGCTCCCCGCTCGCGCCTGGCGCTTCTACCAAGAGAAAGCCCCGGCGCTCCTCAATCCTTTTGGTCTCGTCCGCGGCTGGAAGCAGATGCGGAAGGAGCAGGCCGAGCGCACGCGGGCGCGCGCGACTGCCCGCGGCCAGCAGTTTGCCGAACGGTTCACGACCAGTGCGGTGTCGGACATCATTGCGCCGTGGACCTGGGGACGGCGGGCTGCGGAAATCGCAGCGAAAATGAAAGAGGAGAAAGAAGCTGGCCGGCGAGGGGCTGCAGTCCGCGGAGTGTTCCGGGGCTTGGGCGGGTACCTTCGCCTGCCGCAGCGGGAGCGGGCAGAAGCGGCGATCGAGCAGAACTTCGCCAAAGAGTTTAGCTGGATGAGCAAAGAGCAGATGGCAGACATGGCAGTCAAGATCGAGCGGATGGGCGGCAAAGACGGGCAGAGCTACCGCCGCGCCCTGCTCTTGACCGCGGCCAAGAACGGTTACCTCGACGACATCATGGAGCACGAGCACTTCCTGCAGCAGTACGCGCAGAAGGAGGATGTGTACGACCCGAAAACCAAGAAGACGTACCAGCACTGGGGCACGGCGTACAGTTACGACAAGCTCAACCAGTTCATGAAGAACTACATCGGCGAGTCGCCCGAATCGCTCCAGACCATGGACCAGATCGGCGAACTCGGCAAGTCCATCGGCCACCTCGAGTATTACGGCCACTCGAAGTTTGATGAGAAGAAGGGCCGGTTCACCTTCCGCGACTTTGCCGATCCGCTCTTGCGGAAAGAGGCCATGCAGGCGGCGCATACCGAGTACCGGAAGTTTGACCAACGGAAAGCCCAACCCTTCCAAGTCCACTCCTTCGGCGAACTCGGTTTTCGTCCGGTCCGCGATGTCGAGGGTAACCTGGTGTTCAAGAAAGATGCGGCCGGTAACCTCAAGAAGGACAAGGACGGCAATCCGATTCCGGAAACGGTCATGGGCGTTGATCGGCTGGGTGATTTCGGCGAGGAGAGTTTGCACATCATGTCCGATGCTGCAGACCCAAATCAATTGAAGCAGCACACCAACGGACGCAACCGCGGCTGGCTCGCGTTTCGGAAAGACCAGGTGACGAAGGTGGGCGACACCGGCATCGTCACCGGCGACGAGAAAGACTGGGCTCGGATCAAAGAGCTGCAGCAGGAGTACGGGAATCTTGCGGGCGTTGCTGCCCAAACGAATACCCCGCCTGGCGTCGAGAAAATCATCTTCCGCGCCCGCGATTCGAAAACCGGCGAGTGGTTGCCCGAAGACCTCGTGTTTCACGCGGCCGCGCCCGCAGCCGCCGCCGCTGGCAAGGGCAAAGAGAAGGCGGAAGCGGTCGATGAAAATGACGACGACGAGCTGCGGGACATTCCAGCCACGGGCGCACAGACAGCCGAGGGTCCGAGTGGAGCGGCGGTGGCTGGCATCGCGTCGTTTGCGAGCGGCAAATCGAACATTTTGGGTTTCAACGCTAACGCGTTCGCTGGCGGCAAATACCGCGACCGCGCCGGTCTCTATTTGAGCAATCCGGAAGCCGTACGGGAGTATGCGCAGGAGTACGGTCAGCTCCTCGACCAGCAGATCAGCGAGCTCGAGCAGTCTGGGGCTGACCAGGTGCGACTCGGGCATTTGCAAGCGGCCCGCGAGCGGCTGCGCGATCCGAACGCCTTGCGCGGCATAAAACTGGTGAACACGGCCCGTCGGGGCTACAGTGCACGGCACGTCATTGCCCACGAGGGCATGCACGAGACGCTTGATACGATCGATCCCGACGGCCGCTTTTTGGCTTCGCTGCGGCAATCCCTCTCGCCAGACGAGCAACAGCAGATCGTGCAGCAGATGCGCGAGAAAATGGGCGACGCGCAAATGTCCGAGTCCAAAGCCTTTGAGGAATATCTGGCCGAAGGGTTGGCGAATGCCTGGGGTTCGCGCGCTGACACGAGTGCTGACGCCGTGAAGCTCCGCGGCGACCTGCTCCAGCGCGTGCAAGCCCAGGTCGCGCAGACGCGGGCGAGCGCGCGCGACGTTGCTGACGCCGAGATTCCGCGCATCAGGGGTTTTTCGAAAGAAACAAAACGAAAAATGGAGGACCGGCGTCAACGGGAGGTTGCGCGTCGAGCCGAGGAAGTCGGAGGGCTGCAGGTGCCCGTCAGTCCGGGCCCGCGCCGCGTCGCGGACGACCTCGTCGGGCTGACTGCCGAGCGGCAAACGGCTGACGCGAGTCTGGCGCAGGCCCAGCGTCGCGATCAGGAACTCCAGGAGAATCTGTCCCAAACGCAGGCGCAGTTGACCCAACGCCGCGACTCGGCCCGCGCTGCCGGCAACGAAGGACTCGCGAAGCGATACGAGCAAGACCTCGAAGAAGTCAGCCACGAAATGGAAAGCTCGAAGCGTCGCGTGGCCGAACTCCAGGGTACGCATGATGCGCTGACCGCTCGCGAGCAAGAACTCCAAGCGCAGCTCGATCGAGAGCTTCAGGCCGTGACTCCGCCTGCCCCAACCCCAGGACTGCAGGCGCGGCCACGACCACGCCGGCCCGAGCCTCCCCGGCCAACGCCAGCCCCAGCGCCAACCGTGGCCGCTGGCCCCCCGGTCCCGCCACCAGCTGCTCCCGGAGACGAACTCGCCGACCTTCAGCGCAAACTCGACGAAGCGGAAGCCGCTGGACGTGATCACGCTGCTGCCCAGCTCCGCGACGCCATCGCGAATTACGTTCCCCGCCCAGCCGCCCCACCCTCCCCACCAGCTGTAAGCCAGCCCCCCGCAGACGTCATCCCGCCCGCACGGCAGCTCGAGTACAAGCCTGGCACCACCCTGGAAGCATTCTTCCAACCAGGAGCACCCCGGCCGGAACGACCAACACTCAAACAACCGCCAGCACCGCCGGGCCAGCCGGCTCCGAAGCGTCCACCAGAGCCACGGCGCGAAGAACCCGAACCACCCGAACTCTGGCGCGAAGCCCAAGAGCGGCGCCGGCAAGCTCCGGGAGCCGAGGCCGAGGAGCGAGCGGACGCGCCCGAAACCGGCCGGCCAGCGCTCGACAAAAACGTCGTCCAGGCCCTGCAGGCGCAGACCGAAGCCCTCATGGGCGCGCTCTCCGACTCCAATACGACGCTCCAGGCCATCCAAGATCGCTTGACTGATCTCGGCCGGCGCGTTGACGAGTCGAGCCGAGCCTTAGGTCGCGCCAGCGCCCAGCAGCTGCGGGACGCACTCGGGCAACTCCAGGCCCAAGCCGCGACCCACGAAGGACCCTTGTCCGGCATCGAACGACAGGAGTGGCTCCAGCGCACCCAGGAGTTCTACGAGCAGTTCCGACAGCACCTGGAGCGGTCTGATCGTCGTGCCGCTTTGCGCGATAAAAACGAGCAAAGCCGACCCCGTCCGACTGAACCGCCCCCGGCTCCGTCGCCTCGGCGCGTCCAACCGCCTCCACCACCACCTTCAACGGCTCTGTAACCCCTATGGCTGACCGGCAGTTCACCCTTCCCCAACACCTCGCCTCGGAACAAGCGTTCCGGCAGGTGCTGGATGTGGCGCGTCAGGTCAATGAGTTCCACGAAATCGATGATTCGAAAACGCTCGCGCGTGAGTTGAACCAGCGCCTGGCCGAGGACCAAACGCTCCAATCAGACCAGGAGCTCCGCCGTGCCTACAGCCAGGTCGTGCGCTACTTCCAGTACGTGCACCTTCACACGCTCGACGACAAGGGCGTCTTGGAGCTCTTCCGTCACCATCTTCTCGAAGGGTTAGCCTCGGACATCGACCTCAAGACGAAGCTGGAACTGGTCTTCCTCACGCGGAATGACGATCTCCTCGAACGGGCGTTCCGCCGGCAGGTGTTGCGAGCGCTGTCCGAGAACGATGAGACCATTGGTCGCCGCGGGCTGTCGATCCCGGAACTGCCGGGCACGCAGCCGCCGCAGGTCCAGTACTGGCTGGTCGACTTCCTCCGGACCGTGTCCGCCGGCAAAACATTCTCGGCGCTCGAGGTGGCGTCGTACCTCAATGCGAATCCCAACGTGAAAACCCTCCAGCCGGACGAACGGCAATTGCTCGAGCAGCTCCTGACGCTCTATACCTTCATCGTGGCCGGACCCATCCACCCGAGCACGATTCGCGTCATTCGCTCGTTCGTCGCGTCCGCGCCAACGTCCGAGCGACCGGCCCGTGCCGTGCCGACTGCCGGAGCCGCTGCGCCGCCCGAAACCTTTACCCCGGTCGTACAGGAGGACTTCCGCTCGTACCTGCTCCAGGGGCTGTTTGAAGAATCGGCTATGGAGGATGCCATTGATGCCGAAGAGCAGCGGTTGCTGGCGGGCGGGTACCGCTACCCTCGCATCGTGGAAGAGCTGAACGCCGGATTGGCAACGGGAAACGTCCCGCAACTGGCCGGCGCGCTCTTCGTCCTGGCGCGGTCAGGCGACCTGCCGCACGTCCTTGAGCGGGAACCGAAGATCCAGCAGTACGTGGAGCGCGAGGCGTTCCCGAGCATGTTGCCCGCGCTCAAAGAGCAGAAGGCCAACGTGACGCTCCAGTCGCTCATTGATGATTTTCGACGTCAGCCCGGACGGATCGTGTACTTGAAGAGTTTCCTCGAGCGCGCGCTCACCAAGGCGGTCGGCGGAGACCAAACCGAGTCCGCGCGGCTGGGCGTCCGCATTGCCAGCGTGCTGTTTCAGGAGGGTGTCTCGCAGGCCGCGACCATGGCGTTCTTCGACGCGGGGCAGCGGCAGTACCGGTGGGCGAAGGTGGGGCTGGATTCGCAAGGCGTCCCAATGATCTCAGAGTGACCGCGAAAATGCGCGATCTGTCACCGATGCTCAAGCCGTGCCAAGCCCAGCTGTTCGCATCGGTGACCCTCCGGGCTCGGGCTTCGCTCCGCTCGGCGCTCGACGTACCTTTAGTACGCCTCGCACCGTGCTCGCTCCAGCCCTTCGCATCTCATCGCATTTTCGCGGTCAGAGAATAGCGGCTGTGAAAATCACTTTTCATACTCGATCTCATGACTCAACCCGCGTGTTCTTTTCCCGTCTCGGCTATCATTCGTCGCCGGGATTTCATGGCGAGGAGGCCTATGCCAGGCGCATTGGACGCCACGCGTTTCCGCGATTCCACCTGTACGTCCACGGGCCTGGATCGCGGTCGCTGACGCTGAACCTCCACCTCGACCAGAAACGGCCGTCGTACCGCGGCAGCCATGCGCATGCGGCAGAGTACGATGGTTCAGCGGTTGAGGCCGAGGCCGAACGCATCCAACAAGCCCTCACAAGCTAGCACGCTGAAAGCTTATGAGCTTCTTAGCTTGTGAGGAGGGTATGCACACGAAATTGTGTCAATCCAGCCGTTGTTCTCATGTCAATTTTCTGGTATAATTCTATCACTGGAAAAGAGCGCAGCACGGGTACTCCTCCACTGCGACGCACAGTCGAAACACTAACGAGTTCATGCCCGATGGAACAACAATCACTTCGCTTGACCCGAGCTCTCCCGAGGGCTGGCGGTCTGCTTCGGCGTTGGTTGACGAGGCGTACCAGTCGCGCGACGCAGCTTCAGCTGCAGCCGTGTGGGATTGGATGAAGCAGGCTGGGCCTGCCGGGGCGCAGCAGCCGCAGGCCGAGGCCGTCTTGGCGAAACTGGCCCTCGTCGCTTTGCCGCTCCTGTCACGGCGCGACCTCGCCCAAGCCGTCGAGGACCACGCCGTCACCCTGCTCGATCTCGACCCCAACCTGTTCCGCCGCCGCCTGACCATCGCGCTCGAGAGCATCCCGCGCCAACGCCGAGACACGCTCAAGCAGGCCATCCTCCAGCGGCTCCGGCAGAGCAATACGACCCTCACGTCCGGTGCGCTGACGTTCGGGAATCGGACCGTGGTGCCGACGGTCGGCAACTGGGTGCAGGCGTACACGGCGGCTCCGGAGCAGTCCCCCGAACGCTTCCTGGCGAGCGTGCCGAACGTCGCGACGTTCACCGATGCGGACCGTCAGCGCGTGGCCGGCTTGGTCGAGCTCATCCGCCTCTTTCAAGCGTCGTCCGTGGAGCTCGAAGGACTGGAGGAGGACATTCCCATCAAACAGGTGTCCGGACGCATTGGCGTGATTGAGCACGGTCGGGTCGAGCCCCTGCCCCAACCAGCCTCTGCGCCGTTGCCCGTCTATCCCGTCACTCCCCGCACCCGGGCGGAAACGCCGCACTTCGCTGCCGAGGATAAACATGAGATTGCCAGCCACAGCCAGCGCCTCTCAAGCATGGCTCTCACTCCGTCTTCCACCGACCAGCTGGCGGACGTCATCATCATCCGCCTGACGCAGCAGCACGGTCTGCAGTTTTCCGATGAGGTGCTGACGCGCCGGTTCCAGACCGCCATGCGCGCGCACCTCAAAGGCATCCGGTCGAGCCGCGACACGTTGGACGTGCTCACGCGGAGCCCCAAGGTTGGGGGTTTGGGCCTTAAGCCGGAGCAGGCGAAGCCGTTGTTGGCTGCGGCTGAACAGGCGGCGCCGCAACTCCACGACGTCCAGGGCGTGTCGAGTCTCGAGGCGCTCCGGCGTGCGCAAGCGCAGGCGGCGGTGCCGTCATCACCCCGCCCGGCCCCTCCGCCAGCTGTGAGCCCGCAGCCGACCGTCGTCACGCCGCCACGGCCCGCACCCATTCCCTCACCCCGCCAACGACCGAATGCGGCATCCACCACGCCGGTGAGTGCCACCAAGCGCATCGCCCAATCGACCGTCCGCCTGACCCAGGCCCGTCCAACCGTCGGTGCGGGGTCGCGGATTGCCGACATCCGCGGCCCGCGCGAGCGTCGGCCAAAAACCATGGGGCCGGTGGATGAGCTGCGCGCCTTGACGCTGGACGAATTTCGCAGCGGCGGCGCCAACACGGACACAGCAGTCATGAAGCTCAAGGAGCGGTTTGGCGCGTTGGGTCGGGAGGCGTATGCGCTGCGCGTGCAGGGGATGCTGGGGTGGCGCGCCTCGCCCCTCTACCACCTCTACTTGAGCGTGGGCAGCGAGAGCATGAACGCGCGGCAGCCCATTCGGACCGTGGTCCAAAACCGCTCCCAACGCGGGGAGCCGACGCTGACCGTTGACGAGTTCCACGCCATCGCCGATTTGAATCGCTCTCTCCGTTTCTGATGTCACGCCCTACGCCCTGACCCATGGCCCTCCAGTTCATCGTTCCGCAATTCATCGACGTCGAAGACAAAATCATCGGGCCCATCTCGGTGCGCCAGTTCGTCTTGTTCCTCGTGGGCGGGGCCGTCGTCGTCCTCGACTACCAGCTGCTGTACCGCGCCACCGGCAACTTCATCTTCTTCATCCTGAGCGCCCTGGTCATCGTCGCGCTCACGTTTACCTTTGCTTTCGCCAAAGTGAATGGACAGCAGTTCCACAAGTTTCTCCTGAATGTGCTCATCAGTACGAAGTACCCTGGACTGCGTGTGTGGAACAAGGACGTGAATCGGATCGATTACATCCGGAAAGTCGAGCCGGCCGCGCCCGCCGCGCCGACGTACACGAAGAAAGCGCTCACGCCGACCAAACTGACCCAGATTTCGCTTGTCGTCGACACCGGCGGCGCGTACCATGACGATGAGAACGTCGCGTTCGACTTGGATACGATTAATCGCCGGGAGTCGCTGTATACGCCTTCTGGACGAACCTAAAACGATGAAAGGAATATCGAATCTAGAATCTGGAATATCGGGCGCACGCGAGACGCCGAACGCTGCCCCCACATTCCATATTCGAGCTTCCATACTCGACTCTTCTAAACGCCATGGCTAAACCGTTCCGAACGATCAAGCGTCCGAAACTCCCCTCAACCCAGCAGTACCTCGACATCCTCGAGATTCGGGACGATACGGTTGTGCTCAAAGATGGAACGCTCCGCGCCGTCCTCCTCGTGTCGTCCGTCAACTTCGCGTTGAAGAGTGAGGAAGAGCAGAATGCCGTCATTGCCAGCTACACGCAGTTCTTGAACGCGCTCGACTTTCCCGTGCAGATCGTCGTGCAGTCGCGCCAGCTCTCGATCGATGCCTACCTCGACCGTCTCAAGCAGATCGAGAAGACGCAGACGAACGACCTGCTGCGGACGCAAACGACCGAGTACCGGCAGTTCGTCGCTGAGCTCGTGGAAATCGCCGACATCATGACGAAGCGGTTCTACGTCGTCGTGCCGTTCTCGCCGAAAACCGATCGGCCCAAAGGGTTCTTCCTGCGGTTCTCGGAAACGTTTTCCGCCTCGTCGGTCATCCACCTCAAGCAGAAGCAGTTTGAGGAGTTCCGGCTGGGCCTCATGAAGCGAGTGGACGCGGTCGTTGACGGTTTGGCATCGGCTGGCCTCAAGGCGGCTGTGCTCGATACCCAAAGTCTCATTGAACTGTACTACAACACGTACAATCCCGAGACGTACGCCAACGAGAAAATGAACGACACCGCCAAGATCCGGCTCGAGGAGTAGCCATGCCTGACATTAATCTTGAAAAACCCGCCATCGACCTGTCGAAGCTCTCACCCAAAGAGCTCCAGAAGCTCCGCGAGCAGCAGCTCAAGCCGGAAGAGCGCGAGGCCCTGAAGCGCCAGCGGGTGCGGGAGTCCAAGCAGGCAATCGAAGCTGAGCGCGTCTATCGCGCTGGCGTGGTATCGGTGCGTGATTTGATTGCACCCGCCGCGTTCAAGGTGACGTCTGACCACGTCGAGCTCGGCGCCCAGTTCGTCCGGACGCACTTCGTCGTGACCTACCCGCGGTACATCGCGGTCGGCTGGTTCGCGCCCATCATCAACCTGAACATCCCGCTCGACGTGGCCATGTTCTTCTACCCCGTGCCGTCGAAAATCATCCTGAAACAGTTGAAGAACAAGGTCGGTGCGCTCGAAGCGCAGATTATCTCGGATGCGGAAAAGGGCGCGGCCCGCGACCCCGTACGCGAGACCGCCCTCCGCGACATCGAGAAGCTGCGTGACGACTTGACCCAAGGCACGGAGAAGTTCTTCCAATTCGCCCTGTACGTCACCGTCTACGCCGAATCCAAGAACGACCTCGACAACGTCTCGGACAAACTCGAGTCGCTGTTCGGCTCCCGACTCGTCTATTCCAAGCGCACCATTTTCCAGAGCGAGCAAGGTTTCAACTCGACGGTTCCCATTGGCACCGACCAGCTCCAAATTACCTTCAACATGAACTCGAGCCCGTGCGCGAGCTCGTTCCCGTTCATGTCGACCGATCTCACTAGCGACGACGGCATCCTCTACGGCATCAACCGGCACAACAACTCGCTCATCATCTTCGACCGGTTCTCCCTCCAGAACGCGAACTTCAACGTCTTCGCCACGTCCGGCGCCGGCAAGAGCTACGCCGTGAAGCTCGAAGTACTCCGCTCGCTCATGATGGGCACAGACATCATCATCATTGACCCGGAGATGGAGTACAAGTACCTGTCTGACGCGGTCGGCGGTGCCTATGTGAACATTTCCCTGAACTCCGAGTCGAAGATTAACCCGTTTGACCTGCCGCGGCCCATCCGCGGGTCGGGCGAAAAGACCGCCGACATCATCCGCTCGGCCGTCATCACGCTCAAGTCGCTGTTTCGTCTGATGCTGGGCGAGCTCACGCACGAGGAGGACTCCATCATTGACCGGGCGCTGCTCGAAACCTACGCCAAAAAGGACATCACGCCCGAGTCTGACCTGTCGCGCGTTGAGCCGCCGCTCATGCGCGACTTCGAGGAAGTGCTCTCGGGCATGCAGGGCGCGGACGAGCTCGTGCAGCGCTTGAAGAAGTACACCGAAGGCACGTTCGCCGGCCTGTTCAACTCGCCGACGAACATCGAGATCGACAACCAGCTCGTCGTCTTCTCGGTTCGCGACTTGGAAGACGAGCTGCGACCGATCGCCATTTCGACCATCGTCTCGTTCATCTGGAATATCGTCCGTTCGTCGCTCAAGAAGCGCATCTTGGTGATTGACGAGGCCTGGTGGCTCATGCAGAACGAAGACTCGGCCAAGTTCATCTACGCGCTCGTCAAGCGCTGCCGGAAGTACTACCTCGGCGTGACGACCATCACCCAGGACGTCTCGGACTTCCTCCGCTCGCCCTACGGTCAGGCCATCGTGAACAACTCGGCTCTGCAGCTGCTCATGAAGCAGTCGCCGGCCGGCATCGACATCGTCGCCAAGACGTTCCTGCTCACCCAGGGCGAGAAGTACCTCCTGCTCGAATCCGGCGTCGGGGAAGGCATCTTCTTTGCCGGCAGCAAACACGCGGCCATCAAGATTGTGGCCAGCTACACCGAGGACCAGATTATCACGTCGGACCCGCGTCAGCTCCTGGAAATCGAAGCCTCCAAGGCCGAGTTTGAGCGCTCGATGGCCGAAGCGACCGGGCAGCCGCCAGCGCCGACGCCGCTCGTGGCGGGTGGGCCACCGGGAACGGGTACGCGCATCGACGCGTCCGATGGACTCGGGTAAACTGTTTTTGTATGCGCCGCGTGCTTGCCATCATCGTCATCGCCCTGGTCGTCGCGCTCGCCGGCGTGGCCCTCGTGTTCATTCGGAATCGCGGGGCGTCTGACCGGACCAACGCGAACGGGAACACGAACACCGCGGTCGCGGAGAATACGAACACGACCACCACGACGGTTCCGCCGCCCTCGCCGGAGGAGCTGGTCGAGCAGGCCGAGCGCGACGCCATCCGCGCCCTGGCCATTCTCGTGGCCGAGCGGTACGGGAGCTACTCCAGCGCAACCATTACCGCGGTGCCGGACAGTCTCGCTGCCTTTGTCGTGGATGCGGCAGTCGGTCAGATTCAGCAATTCGTTCGGCAAGAGCAGCCGCGCTTGGCTGCGTCAGACCAGGCGCTCGGCTACACCACGCGTGCGTTGAGCTCGAACGTCGTCGCGTACACGGCCGGCGCCTCGGCGACCATCCGCGTGGGAACCCAGCGCGAGGAGCAGGTGGAACGCGGCGCCCCAACGCTCACGCGGCCGACCTTGACCCTCGAGCTTGTGAAACAAGGTGATGATTGGAAGGTGCAGTCGCTCGCCTGGGAGGCTGGCGCATGAGCAGCCGACAACCCTCGTTCTGGTTGGGGCTCGGGCTCGCGGCCCTGATGGTCCTGCCGCTGGTGGCCTACGCGCAGGTCAATCCCGAGGTCAAACCGCCTGACCCCATCATTTTCACCCCGCAAATCCCCATCCCGGGCACGCCGGGGTTTGCCGGTGCGCACCCCATCACCGAGAACACCATCGGCGAGTACTTCCAGGCCCTGTACATTTACTTCATTTCGGCGGTCGGCGTCATCGCCATCACGATGATTATCTACGGCGGGTTCCGTTGGATTACTGCGGCCGGCAACCCGTCGCGCATCCAGGCTGCGCAGGACACCATCAACTCCGCGCTCATCGGCTTGGTCCTCGCCCTCACCTCGTACCTCATCCTCAATTCCATTAACCCGAACCTCGTCCGATTCCGCATTCCGGTGTTGGTTCCCATCCAACAACAGCTCCAGGCCGAATCGATTTTTTGCAATGTGGTGGCGAAAGGAACGCCCGCAGAAAACGCGGAATGCGGAAAGCAGGCCACGTACACCGACGCCGCCAACAACCAGCAGACGTGCTGGGGGGGCCACGTGAACCCCAACATCGGTTTGCGCGACGGTTTCCCCACGAAAGACTCCCTCATCTGCGCCTGGAATAAGAAGCAGAACCAATACGTGCCGGCCAAGATCAAGGAGTACTGCACGAGCAAAGAGTACACGAGCAACAACGAATGTGAACGAGCGGATACGATCATCAAGAGTGTGTATCCAGAAGTCCGCGATGGCGACCACGTGCTCGCCTGTCGAAAAGACCTTCGGGATCTCTCATCTGACGTCTGCGTGCTCAATCGGATTCTGGCTTGCCCGCAATCGTCGCAAACGACGCAGATCGGTTGCAATGAGTTCGGCAGCCAGGTGACGCCGTGCTGGACCGGATCAGAACCGGGAGTTACCCGTCAGTCAAGCGATGACAGGTCGGGGCTCGGGAACCGGTGTTCCGATACCCCACGGGCTGTGGTCGGCGCCGACGCGATTTGCTGCGCGTACGCGTACAACAAGAACCCTGATACGGGAAATCGGGACATCATTTGCGACGACAATAAGCCGACGGCGCCCAGCCCGCGTGAGTGGAACCGCGGCTACGTCGAGCTCGAAACGCAGCGCTGTGCGGACCTGAACGAGCCCTGCTCCGGCAATGAGAAGTGCTGGATGTTAATGGAAATCTACTAATGACGGTATGAATCCGCTGCTCAAGCGCATCCTCATTGTCCTCGGCCTGGTCGCTGCCGTAGTGGCGTTCTCGTTGCTCATCTACTGGCAGTTTTTCCTGGTTCCCGTGCCCGCGGGGACGAACACGAACCAGGCGTTCTTCGGCCGCGTGCTGCCCGACATCGCCGACCGGCTGCTCTTGAACCAGAATGTGAACCGCATCATCGTGAACGGCACGCCGGCGAACGTGAATGGGACCTTGCCGAACATTTCTCCGCTGGCGGACGGCGGGCCGACCTTGGCCCGGACTGTTGCGGCGGCCAGCGGCGACCCCACGCTCCCGACGACCGGTACCGACGTGGCCTACTACGATCCCCTCGACGGCCGGTTCTACCAGATTTCCCGCGATGGCGCGCGGAAGAATGCACTCTCGGACAAGCAGTTTCCCGGCGTGGAGAACGTCGTTTGGTCTGACGATGCCACCAAAGCCGTTCTGGAGTTCCCGGACGATTCCAAGGTCATCTACGATTTCGGAAAGAAGCAGCAGTTCTCCCTCCCGCCGGAAACCACCGGCTTCTCGTTCTCGCCAGACGGGAACCAGCTCGCGTTCAAATTCCTCGGCCGCGATGAGGATGACCGGTGGCTGACCATTGCGAACAGCGATGGCACGAGTGCCCAGTTCATCGAGCCGCTCGGCGATCAGGACCAGTACGTGGCCCCGCTCTGGTCACCGAACCAGCAGATTGTGGCCACGTACGCCAAATCAGCCACGGGCGACCAACAGGAGATTATTTTCTTGGGCCAGCGCGGCGAGAATTTCCCCTCCACGGTCGTGTCGGGCCGCGGGTTTGAGGCAGAGTGGGCGCCGGACGGCAACGCCATCCTCTACACCGTGCGCTCCCGCGAGACCGCGAACAACCCGACCCTGTGGGTGATGGATGGCCGTCCGGATTCGCTTGGCCAGCGCCAGGTGGATCTCGGCATTGAGACGTTCGTGGACAAGTGCGCGTTCGCGTCCGGGTCAGCGCTCTACTGCGCCGTTCCCACCTTCCTCGAGCCCGGGTCCGGCTTGCTCCGCGACCTCTCGCGCGGCATCCCGGACAATTTCTACAAGATTGACGTCACCACCGGCAGCCGGACGCTCATTGCCCAGCCGACCGACGCGTCCGGGACCGCGACTTTTGATGCGACCGACGTGGTCGTGTCGATCGACGAGCAGTTCCTCTACTTCCGCGATCGGTTGACGAACCGGCTCCACGAGATCCGGTTGCCGTAGCCGTGGCCACGCCGCGACAAATTACCTCGGCCCTCGTCATCCTCGCCGCCCTCGTCGTGGTCGTGTTCGGCGTGAGCGTGCTCAAAAACCGCCGAGCGAACGAAGCGCTGACCGGGCCGACCATCCGCTCAAGCGACCCGAGTCGGGGGTTGGGAAGCGCCGCGGTCACCATCGTGGAGTTCGGCGATTTCGCCTGCCCGTTTTGCAAGGAGAATGCTGGCGCGCTGGCTCGGCTGCTCAATGAGTTCCCGAATGACATTCGTCATGTCTGGAAAGATTTTCCGCTGCCCGAGCACGGTCAGGCCCTGTCCGCGGCCCTCTCCGCTCGGTGCGCAGCTCGGCAAGGGAAGTTCTGGGAGTACCACGACGCGCTCTTCCAGCGCCAACCCGACCTCGGCCCTGACCTCTACCCCGTCATCGCGAGTGACCTCGGGCTGGATTTCTCCGCGTTCAGCCGATGCACGGAAGAGGAGCAGACGCGTTCGGCGGTTGAGCAGTCCGTGGTGGATGGACAGCTCTTGAGCGTCACGCGGGTGCCAACGCTGTGGTTGAACGACCAGCGCTTCGACGAGACCCTCGCCTTTGACGATTTGCGCGCGCTCGTGCAAGCTGAACTGGTGGCTGCCCAATAGCGGAGTCAAGGTATGGCAAAACTGACGCAGGTGTACGCCTGCAGCAATTGTGGCGCGCAGTTCCCGAAGTGGCAGGGCCGGTGCACCGAGTGTGGTCAGTGGGGGACGGTCGCGTTCGAGGCAGCGCCACGGAAGCGGATCAGCCGCGCCCAGGCGGGCAGCGTTGTCACCCTGGATACTGACAGCCGCGGGCTGGGAGCTGACCACCGCATTCCCAGCGGGATGCTCGAATGGGACCGCGTTTTGGGCGGCGGCATTGTCCCCGGCTCGCTCATCCTGCTCGGGGGCGACCCGGGCATTGGAAAATCCACGCTGGCGCTGCAGCTGGCCGCCCAGCTGTCCTCGAACCAGAACGTCTTGTACGTGTCCGGAGAGGAGTCAGCCGAACAGGTCGGCCTGCGCTTGAAGCGGCTCCAGGTCAAGCAGAAGAAGCTCGCGTTCTTGGCCGAAACAGACCTCGACGTGGTGCTCGCCACGCTCGAGGAGACCAAACCCCAGCTGGCCGTCATTGATTCCGTGCAAACGCTCGCCACGGACGACGTGCCGTCTGAAGCCGGCAGCGTGCCCCAGGTGCGCACGGCCACGGTCCGCTTGCTCGACGTGGCCAAGGCCAACCGCATCGCGCTGGTGCTCGTCGGGCATGTGACGAAAGAGGGCGCGATGGCCGGACCCAAAGCCCTCGAGCACTTGGTGGATGTGGTGCTCTATCTTGAAGGTGATCGGTACCATGCCTTCCGAATCTTGCGCGGGGTCAAGAACCGGTTCGGCTCGACCAACGAGGTCGGCGTGTTCGATATGCGCAACGATGGCCTGCGCGAAGTGGCCAACCCGTCCGAGGTGTTCCTGGCCGAACGGCAGACCGGGCCGGGCTCGGCCGTGACCAGCGTGGTGGAAGGGTCGCGCGCCTTCCTCGTTGAAATCCAAGCGCTGGTCAATCCCACCGTGTTTGGTATGCCGCGGCGCACGACCAGCGGGCTCGATATTAACCGCCTTCAGCTGCTGCTGGCTGTGTTGCAGAAGCGGGCCGGACTGAAGCTCGGCACGCACGATGTGTACGTGAACGTGGTCGGTGGCTTCCGCGTGACCGAACCGGCCGCGGATTTGGCAGCGGCGCTGGCCATTGCTTCCATCGTGTCGGGCCAGGCCATCCCCGGCAAACTCGTGGCCATCGGCGAGGTGGGCTTGGGCGGCGAGGTGCGGAGCGTGTCGAATCTCGAACGCCGCTTGAAAGAAGCCAAGCAACTTGGGTTTACCGAGGTGGTGTTATCGAATCAAGGCAAAGTGGAGGCGCCGGCAGGGGTGCAGGTGCTCCGGGTCGGTACGGTGAAAGACGCCATCAACGAGGTGTTGGGGAGGGTGGTGGAACGAGAAAACGGGTCGTAGGTTGCCCGGCCTGAAGGTCGGGTCGGGCCTTGAGGCCGGATGGGTGGTGGGTTGTGGAGCGGAAGCTCGAATCGCGAATCCCGGAGGCGTTGTTGCGCTGCTCTGATTCCAGATTCGTGAATCGTCATTCGCAACCCCCGACCCCTGAAATGGAAAAGAGGTAGCACGTCCGTGGCTACCTCTCGGCGATCAATACTACCCCCCGTCGTGAAAGACGGTTGTTTGTATCCCCAGCGTCCGTTCCGGGAATGCCCTTGCGGTTGTGTGACGTTATGCCGTCACGGTCGAAGGCTCGTACTCTCTCCCGAGCGTGCTGTAGATCTCATTGAGACTCTTCAGCACCGTCTCGCTGACGTTCGGGAAACCGTTGTTGGCGGCGTGCACTCCTTTCAAGAAATACCACAGCCGCCGCTTGTACACGTCTCCCGCCGACAGCTTGGCCTTGAACATGCCCATCGCCTGAACGGCGAACGTGGCGTTGAAGGCCCTCGGGTCCAGATTCTTCCCAGCCGTTTCCGCCTCCTCATCGTTCCCGGGAAGGTCAATCACCTTGACTTCGCTGAGGACGTGCCTCAACCGTGCCTGGCCATGCTCATCACACATGACGTCTCCTAATCATACCGGTCACAGAGCGACCGATGGACAGAATGATTAGAGGGTGAGCGTTTCTCCACCTCCACCCAGGGTGGCGGCCACCCTAGCTGCTCTCGCAGTGTGGTGCAACGCGCAACAGCAGCTCTTGGCTCTTCGGGAGCCAAGCTGGAGACCACGGCGTCCATGCTGAAGACGTGCGACGAAACTTTCGCCGTTCCTCGAGGCGTTTCAGGAGCTCGGCGTGAGCCCTGAACCACCAAGCTGACGGACAAAAGTTGCAACCGAGGCCGATTCTGTCCAACCAGCCGATTGCTCAATTACCGCATGAATCTTCCAGCGGTTAGACGCCGTGGCCGTAAGGCCATGGATTCTGGGGATGTCAATGAGCGAATCCGCAGAATGCGTTATTCGTGAGTATACGGGGGATTGGGAAGGGGGTCAAGGAGACGGCGGAAAGTAGGCCAATCGGTTGGTAGGCGGGTAGGTGGAAGTTACCTGTCCCGATTCGATCTACCTCCCTACCAACCTACCCGCCTACAGCCCTACGAGCCTACAGACCTCGTCCTTATTCCGGATGGACATCTGCCCGCGCCACTGCCGCGCGCAGTTCTGGGTAGCGCGTAAGACCTGGGTCCTCGTCAAACAGTTGTTTGGCCACATCGCGCACCTCGTTCATGAGTTCGAGATCATGAAGGGTGGCAATCTTGAAGTCGAGGAACCCGGACTGGAGCCGCCCCGAAAGCTCGCCCGGACCGCGGAGTTTCAAATCCAGCTCGGCCAAGTGGAAACCGTCGCGGCTTTGAACCAAAGCGTCGAGCCGTTGCCGCACGCGTTCCGTATCGGACTCGGCCAACAGGAGGCACGTGCTGACCGCCGACCCCCGACCAATCCGACCTCGAAGTTGGTGAAGCTGCGCCAAACCGAACCGCTCCGCGCCTTCAATGAGCATGAGCGTGGCATTCGGCACGTCCACGCCAACTTCGACGACCGCTGTTGCGACGAGCACGTCAAGCTGTCTGTCGCGGAAACGCTCGAGGACTTCCACCTTCTTTTTTCCCGGAAGACGGCCGTGGAGCAGGCCAACGCGGAGATTCGGGAAAATCTCTTCGCGTAACCGCCGGTGCTCGTCAGTGGCTGCCTTGACGCCGAGCCGGTCTGATTCCTCGACCAGCGGACAGATGACGAAGGCTTGGTGTCCGGCCGCCACTTCCTCCCGGATGGCAGCGTACGCATCAGCGCGTTGGTTCGGCTGAAGCCGCCGTGTGGTTACCGCCGGCCGGCCGGCCGGAAGTTGCTTGATGATGGAGAGGTCTAAGTCGCCGTAGACAGTGAGCGCGAGCGAGCGCGGAATGGGTGTGGCAGTCATGGACAGGAGGTGGGGGAGAAACGCACCCTCGGTTGAAGCCTGCCGTCGCAACTGTTTTCGTTGCTCCACGCCGAAGCGGTGCTGTTCATCCACGACGACCAGGCCAAGTTTTGAAAACGTCAATGCATCGTCGAGTACGGCGTGGGTGCCGACGAGTACCGAGACCTCGCCCGCGGCGGCTGCGTTGAGGAGTTTGGGTTTCGTTACGGCCACGCCATTGATTGTCCGCAGCGTCCGCGTCAGCAGCCCGACGGTGAGCCCGGCTGGTGCGAGAAACGTCCGCAGCGTCCGCTCGTGCTGACTGGCCAGCACCTCGGTCGGCGCCATGAGCGCTGATTGGAATCCCGCCGCCGCCGCATTGACCATACCCAGCGACGCGACCACGGTCTTCCCCGACCCCACGTCGCCTTCGAGCAGCCGGTTCATGGGTTCGTTCCGATCGGTCGCGCGCAGAATCTCCCAGGCCGCCTTGCGCTGGTCATCGGTCAGGGTGAACGGCAGTGATTTCACATACCGTCGCACGCGCTGCTCATTGAACGGGATGGCTGGGGCCGGCGTTGAGGCGACGAGCGCCTTGGTTGCGAAAAGCTGCAGGACGAAGAGCAGCAATTCTTCAAACTTCAGCCGCCGGCGGGCCGCCACCAGTTGCTGGCGATCGGCCGGGAAGTGGACGGCGGTGAGCGCTTGGACGAGAGGCATGAAGCGCTGCTCCTGACGGATGGATTCCGGGAGCGGATCGGGCAACTGTTTCGCGAGCGGGAGGACGAGCCGCAGGAGCGCCCGGAGCTGCTTCTGCGACAGATCGTGCGTCAGGGCGTAGAACGGCACGATGCGGCCCACGTGTGTTTGCTCGCGCCGAACTTTCTCGTACGTCGGGTTGGCAAGGTGGAGTGGGTAGTTGCCTTCTTCGGCCCGGCCAGCTACCAGCACCTCATCCCCGACCTTGAGGATTTTTCCAACGTAGGGCTGGTTGAACCAGATGAGCGGAATCGCGCCGGTTGAATCGCGGAGTAGCACCTCGGTGACCGCCATGCGCCTGCGCCAACTTCGGCGGTTCGTGATGAGTTCGATTTTGCCCCGCAGAGTGATGCGATCGCCAGCCTGCACCGTTTGAATGGGGACAACTTCGCGCAGGTCTTGGTAGCGGATGGGATAGTAGCGGAGCAGATCCGTGGCCGTGGTGATGCCGAGGAACTTCAGTCGGCTCGCCGCGGTTTTGCCGTAGCGGGTCAGTTGGTTGGCTGGCGTTTGAAGCGTTATCACCGTTCCATTGTACCAAGCAGCCGGAGCTTTTGGCAGCGGTTCGCTGGCTCTTCCGCTGCGCGCTTGACAGAAACGCCGTTTTCGCGTATGCTCGGTGGTTCGCGTACCAGCAGGTTCCTTGTCAATTGTGAGACATACCGCTCTCGCCAATTGACGCCGCCATCACCCACACAGAAAGGGGTTTGTGATGCCGTGGGTGCAAGCGCGCGTGCAGGGCCACGTGACCGAGGACGGTCGCGTGGAGGTCGCGTTGAGTGACCTGACGCTCAAGGAAGGGAAAAAGCCGTCGTCGTTCGAGGAGGCCGGCACAAATCCCGAGATGTCGCGTCGCATCAACGAGCGCATTCCCGGGCCCATTGACACGCTCGGGTTCATCGGCGGGGCGGTCGCCTGGCTGCTGCCGTTCGACCAGCTGGCGTTGCTCGATGAGTGGCTTATGGCCAAGCTCGAGCAGAAGTACGGTCCGTGGGAGCACGCCCAGACGTACCTCATGCAGGTGCGCAACACGGGCGCGCCGGGCATCTGGAACTGCGCCGAACCAACCGGCGGCATGCCCGAGAACCAGGAGCTCATCGAGGAACAGCTCCTGGAGAGTCTCGAACTCGGACTCTACCGCAAGGGTTATCGCGGAGAGTTCACCTTTACGCGAGTCCCCGGCGACATCATGGACCGCATTTACGGCGAACAGCACCGTCTCTGGGAGCTCGTGCGTCCGTCGCTGAAGAAGGTTGACATGATTTTGGTTGACCTGCCGAAGCGCGGCCGTGACTTGTGGAATCGTAAGCCTGGGGTCATCGCCTGCGGGCCGGTCGGCGACATCACGTTCGTCCGGTACGCGTTTCCCCGGCTCACCGGCAGCGGCTGGCGCGTGTGCGACCTCGAGACCCGTCCGGGAAACCGGGCCGCGGGCGAGGCAGCAGAAGTGCCGCTCCGTCGCCAGTGCCACATCCTGGTCAAGCGCGAGCAGGGCGCGCCGCTCGTGCTGCCGTTCACCAAGGACGGCGGCCTCGATGACTTCGGCTTGCCGTTCATCCTGGACGGCGAGAACGTGCAGCACGCCATCAGCCACCTGTCGCGGGCCGTGCTCCGGGATCTCGGCTGGCTCACCATCTAGATTGGGAGGGAAAGATGCGTCTTGTCCTGTTCGACGTCGGCCACGTCATCATCCGCGCCGACCAGCAGATCACCATCGGGCGGATCCAAGAGCTCGGCGTCGCATCAGAACGTGCTGCCCGATGTTTCGAGAACGGGCGGTACAAAGACTTCGACCGCGGCAAGATCTCGGAGGTCGGATACTATGAGTATCTGCGGGATGAGGTCTTCGCCGGGCACGACAACCCGAGCCTGACCTACGAGAACGTCGAGGACGCTTACGGTCGGCACCTCATCGGCGTCGACCCGACTGTTCGAGACGTCCTCGAGAGCATCCGTCACCCGATTGCGTTCGCGACGAACGTGACGCCGTGGCAGACGCGTCGGGAGCAGCGGCTCATCGATCTGACGCGGTACGGTCCGGTCATTCGGTCGCATGAGATTGGGCTCGGCAAGCAGGACCTCGGGGCATTCCCCGTGATCTTGCAGCGGCTCGATGTGGTCGCGGAGAATGTCATCTTTATCGATGACTTGCCGGAGAACGTCTCTGCGGCCGCCACACTCGGGATCGAGACCATCCTTTTCCGCGATGCGGCGCAGTTGATCGCCGATCTCCGCTCGCTCAACGTCCTCTAGGAGGGAGCACATTTGTTCTGTTCGCCGCGGCTTGTCTGGGATACGGAAATCCTGGACAAGCCGCTTTCTTTTTTTGTCTTACAGCGCCCGGCAGCCCCACACCAGTCTCCCCGCCGCTGGCGGGGATCCGGTGCGGGGTCTCCGCTTCCCCGCCTAAATTTCTTCGAAATTTTGGCGGGTTCGCTCCAAGATTCGCCCCGAACCACGTCGGGTTCGGGGCGCCCTGCACCCTGCGTGGTGCAGGGTGAACCTGCGAGGAGCTTGCGCCCCTAATGGTTTTTCCGCCAGCGGCGGATCCGCCGTCCATGGCGCGCCCGGCAGGATTTGAACCTGCGACCCCCAGCTCCGCAAGCTGATGCTCTATCCAGGCTGAGCTACGGGCGCGCGATGGAGACCATCCGTCATCGATTGTCACGATGTATGGAATGCGAACAGTTGCTTTTCCCCTGGCGGAGAACCTGCGATCCCCAGCTCCGCAAGCTGATGGTCCTGGCCCCGCACCAAGCTACGCTCTGGTGCGGGGGAGTCAGGCGGAAGCTACCAAGCGCACGAAAAGCAGCTGCGGTGAGCAGCGTAGCACACGATTGGACGATTGACCAGAGAAAACGACAGTCAAAACGGGATGGGATGCGAAGCCCTGCAGCGAGCACCGAGCGAGGCGTACTGGCAGTACGGTGAGCGAGGAGCGCAGCGAAAGGCGAGCCCGCAGGGTTGGCAGCGCGAAATCCGGCTTCGCCGGAGAGCAGCGCTGCCAACAGACCACCCGTTTTGACTGTCGCCTAGAGTTTCAACGCTCGGCTCAACACATCCGAGGCCGGCTCCTCGCCGTTCAAATCCTCCGGCAAATACCGAAGCAGCGTCTTGCGGACGTGCACGGGGTTTTCTTTTTCCAGGGAGACGCTGATGTTCGGACGCAAGGCCGCTTTGAAACGGAAAAACAGTTTTTTCACCTCGGGCGGGTGGTAGACAATCCAGAAGTTCTCGAGATCGTCCCAGGCGAAGGACTCACCGGCCACGCGAATGCCGTCGCGGGTCACGCGGAACGGGATGCGTCGCGGCTTCCGTTGCGCGATGGATACGTAGACGATGGCCGCCAGCACGATGATGACCGCAAACAGCGTATTCCCCTCAAAAATCGCCCAGGCAAAACCGGCCGCCGCCGCCAGCGCAGCCCACGCGTACCAGCGGCGAGAACGCTGCTGCTGGACGTATTCCGGGAACGTCCATTCGTGGAGGGCCTCGACGTTTGTCTGCGTTTGCTGTGCAGGCGGTTGCGACTGTGCCATAGCCAGTTCAGTATACCACGGGGAGGGCACGACCCCCAACGGATTTACGCTCCTCACCGCAACGCTGCAATGAGGGCAGCCTCACGGATGCGCAGTTCATCCAGTCGCTGTTGGAGTTTCTGTCGATTTTTTCGGTCGTCATAAATGACCCACAGACTCGCAATGGTCTGCAGCGGGAGGATGTCGACCGCCGGGATGAATTCAGCCCCGTACCCCGTGGCGATTTTCGTGAGGACCTTTATTTTGAGTTGACGATCGCCCGAGGAGACGCCGAGGTAGTTGATGGCTGCGGTTGCGATGGTTCCCGGAATGCTCAAGAACGTCCCGAGTTCAAAAAAGATTGGATCGATGAAGTCCAAAAGGTCGAGGAACAGGGACAGTGCCAAGGCGATATACAGGGCAATGTTCGACGGCGCGTGGACTTGGCGCTCGAGTTCAGCGATTTCCGCCTGAATCGTTTTGAGCTTTTTGAGCGCGGCCGCGCGATTCGCGGCGCGCGAGAACCGGATGGCGGTGCGAATGCGCTGGGCGCGGCGCCGGATTTCCCGCAGGCGTTCTTCCCACGCGCGTTCGGACTGAGCGTTCTCTCCTTCCATATTGTTTGTAGCATACGGGTTTTTTTGCGCCCAGTACAGCCAGGAACGCTCATCAGCCTTGCGCTTGCGCTCATCACGTGGCAGACTTTTCCTGCTTCCCGAGGAGAGGTGCGCCGACCACCGCCCCGCATGATGCGGGGCGGGGCCCCGCCTCCTTGTAAGATATTGAAGGGTAGGGTTAATTAACAATGTAGGTCTGTGGGCGCGCAGCCGGGATGAAATGCGCAGGGCTGCAGCGAGGAACGGACCGACGTAAAACGCGGATCTAAAAAGAAAACATTTACAATGATAATGAAACTGCCGGAACGCTGCGAGATGCGAAGGGCTGGAGGGAGGAACGGACGCAGCCGTACACAGGGGTACGGCGAGGAGTACCGGACTGAAGCCCGAGCCCGAAGGGTTCCGCGGGTTGGATGCCGGGCTTTGCCCGGCGAACAACCGCGGAACAGCTCGCGCGCTGCGGCGGTTTCATCAAGGAGAGGTGCGCCGACCACCGCCCCGCATGATGCGGGGCGGGGCCCCGCCTTCCATAGATAAAGAATTCGGTGGCGGGGATGGTAAGGCAGCGGTTTGCATATATGTCGTTCACCGTCTATATTCTTCAAAGCACGAAGACAAAACGATATTATACAGGCGTAACTTCTGACCTAGGAAAAAGACTTCAGAGACACAACACGGGTCGGAATACTTCTACACGCGGGCGTGGACCGTGGAAAATAGTCTACCAGGAAGCGTTTGAAACGAAATCGCAGGCACTGAAGCGAGAACGACAAATAAAAAGGTACAAAGGCGGAAAAGCATTTTACAATTTGCTTTCTTGAGGAGAGGTGCGCCGACCACCGCCCCGCATGATGCGGGGCGGGGCCCCGCCTTCCATAGATAAAGAATTCGGTGGCGGGGATGGTAAGGCAGCGGTTTGCATATATGTCGTTCACCGTCTATATTCTT
>JACPUP010000068.1 GCA_016192205.1 Candidatus Kerfeldbacteria bacterium | reverse complement strand
TGTTTTAGGACATTTCCCGCCGTCCTTTCAGCGCATCGCCGAGCGTGATTTCATCGGCGTAGTCCACCTCCGCGCCCACCGGCAGCCCCCGGGCGAGTTTGGTGACGCGGCCACGGCCGGGCAACAGCGCTTTCTTCAAGTAGAGCGCGGTCGCTTCTCCCTCCACGGTCGGGTTGAGCGCCAGAATGACTTCGCGCACGCCGTCGTTGGCCACGCGGTCGAGCAGCGGCTGGATGGACAAATCGTCGGCGGTTATGCCCTCGACTGGGTTGAGGAGCCCGTGGAGCACGTGGTACCGGCCTTTGAACTCGCCGGTTTTTTCAATGGCGCGAATATCCGACGGCTCGGCGACGACGCAGATGATGGTTGCATCGCGGTCGCGGTCGCTGCAGGTGGCGCACGGGGACTGGGTGTCGAACGTGCCGCAGACTGAACAGCGCACAATCTGCTCGCGCAAGGCAGCAATCGCTTTGGTGAGCTCGTCGGTGGCCTCTGGCGGTCGGGCCAGCAAATGGAACACCATCCGCTCGGCTGCCTTCGGTCCAATTCCCGGCAGCTTGGTGAACTCGGCAATGAGTTTTTCCAGCGCGGCTGGTCGTGAGCTCATTGCGCCGGAGCCTGACTAGTCTTCTCCAGATTGCGGAAGCTGACCTTGTCGTGGTCGAAGAAGAGCTCGAGCTGGCCGGTCGGACCATTGCGGTGCTTGGCCACGAAGATCTGGGCAATATTCGGTCTGTCCGTGTCGTGTTTGTACATGGCTTCGCGGTAGATGAACAAGACCACGTCAGCGTCTTGCTCGATGGACCCTGATTCGCGCAGGTCGGCGAGCTTCGGGATGGGCGGCGTGCGCGCTTCAGTCGCGCGCGAAAGCTGGGAGAGGGCGAGCACCGGAATGTTGAGCTCTTTGGCAATGCCCTTCAAGCCGCGCGTAATCTCCGCGACCTGCTGCACGCGGTTTTCCAGGCTGGCCCGCCCTTCGAGCAGCTGGAGGTAGTCAACGACGAGCAGCCCGAGCCCGTGTTCGGACTGGAGCCGGCGCGCTTTGGTCCGCATTTCCATGACCGACGTCACGGCCGAGTCATCGATGAAGATGGGCGCTTCGGACAACACGCCCATGGCATGGCCGATGTTCGAGAAGTCCTCGTCCTCGGACAGCCGGCCCGTGCGCATCTTCCACATGTCCACCCCGCCCTCGGCGCAGATGAGCCGGTCCACGAGCTGCTCTTTGGACATTTCGAGCGAGAAAATGCCGACGGGCAGTTTCTGTTTGATTGCCACCAAACGTGCGATGTCCAGGGCCAATGTGGTTTTTCCGACCGATGGCCGGGATGCCAGAATGATGAGGTCGGATTTCTGCAAACCAGCCAGGAGCCGGTCGAGGTCAGAAAAGCCGGTGGGCGTCCCGCGCAGCTTGCCTGGTTCTTTGTGGATGTCATCAATGCGCTCGAATGCTTCGGTCAAGACGGCCTTCAGCGGAACGAACCGTTGCTTCAGGTATTTCTGCGAGACTTCGAACACGCGCTGTTCGGCCTGGTCGAGCGTTTGGTCGACGTTGTCGCTCTCCTCGTACCCCAGCCGGGCAATGTCGCTGGCCGCGGAGATGAGCCGCCGGAGCGTGGCTTTGCGTTGGACAATGCCGGCGTACTGGGCGACGTGGCTGGCCGTGGGCACCACATTGGCGAGCTGGGAGAGGTAGGTGCGGCCGCCGATGAGTTCGAGTCGTTCTTTTTCGGACAGGCGGTTCGTGAGCGAGACGAGGTCAATCGGCTCGCGCGCCTCGTAGACATCGAGCATGGCCTGGTAAATCATCCCATGCGTGTCTCGGTAGAAGTCTTCGGGCCGCAGCGAATCCGCCACTTTCACGATGGCCTCTTTGTCAATCAAGAGCGCGCCGAGGACGGACTGTTCTGCCTCGTGGTTCTGGGGCGGGACTTTCTCGACAGGGACTGGCTCGGCCATAGCCGTCTCATTGTATCCGTCAAGGGTGGCGGCTGCAAGACCGGTACGTGCACAATCTATCCACCGAGGTTCTCCACATCCCTAGACCCTCACCCCTAAACCCTCTACCCTGTATCGTATGGCGAAGGTTACCCTCCCCCCCACCTTTATCGTCCTCGACACCGAGACGACGGGTATGCGGCCAGAGGACGGTCATTCCATCGTTGAGTTGGCAGCCCAGAAGATTGCCGGGCGTCGGGTGATTGGTCGGTTCGAGATGTTGGTGAATCCGGGGCACGCCATGGATCCTGATGCGGTGAAGGTGCACGGCATTTCCGAGATTGAGCTCATCGCGAATGGCCGCGCTCCGATCGAGGCGTTCCCGGCGTTTGCCGCGTTCGTCGGCACGACGCCGCTCATCGCGCACAACGTCGGTTTTGACCTGGCGTTTCTCCACGCCCACCACAACCGTTTGAACTTGCCGCGACTCGCGAATCAGGCCATTGATTCGATTGCCTTGGCACGGGCGGTGCTCATCCTGCCGTCGTATTCGCTCGCCTCCGTCGCGCGCTTCCTCAAAATCCCGCAGCCCCACGCCCACCGCGCAATGGCAGACGTGGAAACGTTGCGCGAGGTTTTGTTCAAATTGGCAGAGCGTTAGTTGCCTTTCTGCAGGGAAAGGCACAGCGCCTTCCTGGGGTTTTTTGGTTTGTCAACCTAGGTTGGCATCTTGAGGCCACCCCGCCCTACGGCGGGGTAGGCCGTACCCCCAACCCCCTTGGTGCGGCGGGTGCAGTACGGCACGCTCCGGGATTCGCTTCGCTCACCCTGCGCGGCCGGTGACGTCGCTCGGTATGTTTTTTCTTTTTTATCTGAAAACAAAGAGAAAAAAGCCTCGCCAGTGCAGCGGAGGGCCGAGCAGCAGCGAGCGCCCGGAGCGTTAGCCGTACCAGGCCTCACCGGTGGAAGGGTGGGGTAGGCGCGACGTAGGGGAGGGGCGTTTATTCCCAGCCCCTCCCCTGGGTCGCAAATTTCCGGCCAGCGGAGCTGGCCAATATTTGTTTTACTAATAATGGTTTTGGTGATTGACCAAGCATGTAAATGCTGGTATCGTCTGGGCCGAGGGAGTGTAGCTCAGCTGGTAGAGCAGCGGCCTTTTAAGCCGTGGGTCGTGGGTTCGAATCCCACCGCTCCCACCATGCACCAGTCGCTTTGCTCCGGTGCATAGCAAGCCGAGACCTACTCGGCCTGCGCACCCGACTCCCCGTATCAGTACGCGTCGACGGTGTTGTGGTACACTTCCAGACGTGAAGTATCAGTTTTGTCTTTGCGTGTGAAAGTCCTCAGCTGGCATAGCTTGAGCGTCCCCGATGTTGCCGCGCAGCTCGAGGTGACCACCAATGGCCTGACTCGCGAGGAGGCGGCCAAGCGCCTCGCCGAGCACGGCCCAAACCGCGTCGAGCACCGTGGTCCGCCGAGCGCGCTGCTGTTGCTGGTTGCGCAATTCAAGAGCCCGCTCATCCTGATTCTGCTCATCGCGGCCATCGTGAGCCTCCTCGTTGGGGAGATGACGGACGGCTACGTCATCCTCGGCGTGGTCATTGTGAACGCCGTGGTGGGATTCATCCAGGAGCGCCGGGCTGGCCAGGCCATGGAACAGCTCCGCTCACTCACGCCGCAGGAGGTCCACGTCATCCGTGACGGCGACGAACGGTTGGTGCCCAGCGAAGAGGTCGTGCCGGGCGACGTGGTCGTGCTCGAGTCCGGCGTGGTCATTCCGGCTGATGGCCGCCTCATCGAAGCCGTCAACCTCAAGATTAACGAAGCCGTCTTCACCGGCGAGTCCGTGCCAGCCGAAAAGGGGAGCGAGCCCGTTCCCGAGCCGACCGGACAACCTGACCAGACCGATATGGCTTGGCGCGGGACCACGGTCGTGAACGGCCGCGGCCGGCTCCTGGTCACCAGCACGGGCATGGCCACGCGGCTCGGCCAGATTGTCCGCGCGGTGAGCCACACCGGACGTGAGGAAACGCCGTTCCAGCAAAACCTCGGCTCATTCGCGAAGAAGCTCACGGTTGCCATCATCATTTTCGCGGCCATCGTGTTCGTCGTCGGCCTGTTCCGCGATTTTGCCATCCAGGAAATCTTCCTGCTCTCGGTTAGCCTCATCGTCTCGCTCATCCCCGAGGGGCTGCCCGTGGTCATCACCATTACGCTCGCCTTCGGCATGTGGCAGATGGCCAAGCGGAAAGCGCTCATCCGCCGGCTGGCTGCGGTCGAGTCACTCGGGTCAGTGACGATCATTGCCGCTGCCAAAACCGGCACGCTCACCCACGGCCAAATGATGGTGGAGGAAGTTGTTACCATTGGTCGGACCTACCGCGTCTCCGGCGAGGGGTATGGGCTGCAGGGCGATTATTACCTTGATGATCAACCGGCTGATCCGTTGGAACACCCCGAGGTCGCGCTCGCTCTGCGCGTCGGCGTGTTGTGCAACGATGCGCGTTTCTCCACTGCCGCGGACGGCCAGCAGCAACCCATTGGCGACCCAACGGAAATCGCCTTGCTCGTTGCCGGCGCCAAAGCCGGGCTCCCAGCGCGCAAGCTCAACGAGACGATGCCGCGCGTCGGCGAATTCCCGTTTGATTTCGCGTTGCGGTACATGGTCACGTTCCACCGCACGGACGAGGCCGGCAAGCAGTTCGTGGCTGTCAAAGGCGCGCCGCGACAGATTCTCGACCTCTGCGGGAACATTTCCATTGACGGGAAGGTCCAGACCATGACGGACCGCCACCGGCGCGAGGTTCGGGAGCGGTACGAGCAGATGGCCAGTCGGGCCCTGCGCGGATTGGCCATTGCCTACGCCGAAACGAAGGATGACTGGCGGTCCCTGGAAGCGCACGAGCTCAAAGGTAAACTCACGTACCTCGGACTCGCGGGCTTGCGCGATCCCATCCGCACAGAGGCGCGTCAGACCATGGAAACCGCGCAGCGCGCCGGCATCAAGCTCATGATGTTGACTGGTGACTACCGCGTGACCGCAGCCGCGGTCGGCCAGGAGGTGGATTTACTCGAGGCCGGTCAACACGACGCGCTCATTGACGGCGAGGAGCTGGCAACGTTGTCGGACGATGAACTTGCGGAGCGACTGCCCACGCTCCGGGTCGCGAGCCGCGTCTCGCCCGAGCAGAAACTCCGCATTGCCCGCGCGCTCAAAGCCCGGCAGGAGGTCGTGGCCATGACCGGCGATGGCATCAATGACGTGCCAGCGCTGTCCGAAGCGAACGTCGGCATTGCCATTGGCCAGGGCGCGACGGACGCGGCGAAGGAAGCCTCGGACATGGTGGTCACAGACGGCCGGCTGTCCTCCATCGTCGCCGCGATTGCCGAGGGCCGGAACATCTACCGGAACATCCAGCGCGTGCTCATGTTCCTGTTGGCGTCGAACTTTTCCGAATTACTGCTCATCCTCGTTGCGTTGTTCGGCGGGCTTCCGCTGCCGCTGCTGCCAACGCAGATTATCTGGCTCAACGCCATTACTGATCCGTTCATGGGCATCGCCTTGGCCCGTGAGCCGCGCAAGGCCACCATCCTCCACGAGCCGCCACGGCCGCTCCGCGCACCCATTATCAGCGGGCAGCAGTGGTTGCGGATCTTCCTGTTGGCCGCGGTCATCGGCCTCAGCGCACTGGCCGTCTTCCTTATGGAGATCCGCACGGACGCCCGGCGCGAACACGTGCTCGCGATGACGCTGACAACCATCGCTCTGGGCGAGTGGCTGTCCGCCTTCGCGTTCCGCGCTCGTCGTACCTCGCTCTTCAGGATGTTCTGGACGAACGCGCTGCTCTGGCCAACCTTGGTCATGGTGGTGGCCATGCACCTGGCGATTCTCTACCTCCCAGCCCTGGCTGAGGTCTTCCACGTCGCGCCGCTCTCGCTGGCTGACTGGGCTCTCGTGCTCGCGTTCGGACTGCCGGTCCTGGTCGTCGAAGAGATGCGCAAAGCAATCGTGCGCTGGCGTAACCCGCACTCCGCATGAGCCGGTTGCTTCCCCGGCCAATGCTTCCGCTGCAAGCGGTGTTGCTCGGGATCGAGCTCATCGCTCGGTACGATACCCTTGAGCGCCAGATCGCCCTGGCGGTCACCAACGTCGTTGGCACGGGATTGCTCATCTTCATCGGGTCGCGATTCATCCGTGCCGGAAGCCGACTGCCAGCAGCCGTCAGCTGGCTGGCCGTAGCGGCAATCTGGTTCGACGCGGCCGGGAATTTCGCGCACCTCTATGCGAACATCGCGTGGTGGGACAAGCTCGCGCACGTCGTTGGTACGGCCGCAGTCGCTGGCGCAGTTTGGTTGAGCTTCAAGCTGTTTCTCGAGAACCGACGGCTCTCGCTGCCAGCGTTCCATCACTGGTTGTACGCGGTCAGCGTGGCCATGCTGCTGGCCGGGCTCTACGAGGTGAGCGAGTACGTGGGCGACTGGCTGTTTGATACCGTGCGCGTGACCGACCTCTATGACACGGCCGACGACCTGCTGTGGAACTTTCTGGCTGCCGCTGGCGCGGCCTGGTACTTTGCTGCGCGTTTTCAAAAGCCGTTTCCCAAGCTGCCGACGACCGACACCTGATCGCTGGCGGCCGTCGGATGGATGAAGACCCAGCCTTCATTGACTGGCGACCGATTCGAACCTACACTATGAGCATATTGCCAATGCCATCCGACCGGCATACGGGTCGTATGCCTCCTTCCCCCCTGACTATCGCCAAGCTCACCAAGCCCACCAGCGGCACCATCGCTGGCTGGGTTGCCAATGTCCGCTCGTCTGGCGCGCTCATCTTTCTCCAGGTCCGTGACGGCACTGGTGTGATTCAGGCGGTGGTAGCGAAAGACGCGGTTGACGCGAAGACGTTTGCAGCGGCGAAAGACGCCACGCTCGAGTCCTCCGTCCGCATCACGGGGGAGGTGAAGAACGAACCGCGCAGCCCGTCTGGCTGGGAGATGAAGGTCGTGCAGTTCGAGCTCGTGCAAAAAGCCGCGGAGTACCCGATCGGCAAAAAGGAGCACGGTCCGGACTTCCTCCTCGACCAGCGGCACCTGTGGCTGCGCTCCGAGAAGCAGTCAGCCATCTTGCGGTTGCGCGATGAGGTGGTCTGGCAGCTGCGCTCCTGGCTCCATGCGCACGATTTCGTTCTGACGGACTCGCCCATCCTCACCCCCACGGCGGCCGAGGGCACGACCACGCTGTTCAAAACCGACTACTTCGGTGAGCCGGCCTTCCTGGCCCAGACCGGCCAGCTCTATCTTGAGGCCACGGCCATGGCCTTGGGCCGCGTCTACGATTTCGGCCCGACCTTCCGCGCGGAAAAATCCAAGACGCGTAAGCACCTGGTCGAGTTCTGGATGATGGACGCCGAGGCGGCGTTCGTGGACCACGTCGGCAACCTCGAGATTCAGGAGCACCTCATCGCTGACGTCATTGCCGAGACGGTCAAGGCGCGGCTGCGCGAACTCGAGATCCTCGGCCGGGACGTTTCCACGCTCGCCAAGATCACCGCGCCGTTCCCGCGCCTCACCTACGATGAGGCCGTCGCGCGACTCATCAAGCAGGGTTCGAAGATAAAGCTCGGTGACGATTTTGGCGCGCCCGAGGAAGAACTCATTTCCCAAGACTACGACCAGCCGGTGTTCATCGAGTTCTTCCCCACCACCATCAAGGCGTTCTACATGCAACCGCACCCGGACCACCCCGAGCGCGTGCTCTGTGCTGACCTCATTGCGCCCGAGGGCTTCGGCGAAATCATCGGCGGGTCGCAGCGCATTGACGACTACGAACTGCTGAAAAAGCGCCTTAGGGAGTGGAAGCTCAAGGAGTCGGATTACGCCTGGTACCTCGACTTGCGGAAGTACGGGTCGGTGCCGCATTCGGGGTTTGGCATTGGCCTGGAGCGCCTGGTGCGTTGGATCGGCGGCATCGAGCACATCCGCGAGGCCATTCCGTTCCCGCGGCTGTTGAACCGTTTGCGGCCATGAGCAACCGAACACTCGCCATCGAGACGACCAACGCTGTCGGCAAAACCGTGACGCTCAAGGGCTGGGTGCACGTGCGCCGCAACCTCGGCAAGCTCATCTTCATTGACCTGCGAGACGGCAGCGGCATTGTCCAAGTGGTTTTTTCCCCGGACTTTCCACAAGCGCACACGACGGCTGACCAACTCCGGGCCGAGTTCGTTATCGCCGTGTCCGGAAACGTGGTGGAACGGAAGAAGAAGAACCCGAACCTGCCAACGGGCGAGGTCGAGCTCGTCGCCGAGCAGCTCACCATCTTGAATGCGTCCGAGACCCCACCGTTCGAGGTGGACGCCGACACGAAAGACGTCAAAGAGGAGCTCCGGCTCGAGTACCGCTACCTTGACCTCCGCAGCAACCGCTTGCAGAAAAATCTGCGCAACCGCTCACGCGTGGCACACTTTTGCCGGCAGTGGCTGGATAGTCGCGGGTTCGTCGAGATCGAAACGCCGGTGCTCACTAAAGACAGTCCCGAGGGCGCGCGCGAGTACGTGGTACCGTCGCGGCTCTACCCCGGCAAGTTCTACTCGCTGCCGCAAGCGCCGCAGACGTTCAAGCAACTCCTCATGGTCGCCGGCTTCGAAAAGTACTATCAATTTGCCCGCTGCTACCGCGACGAGGACGAACGCGGCGACCGCCAACCCGAGCACACGCAGCTCGACCTCGAGATGTCGTTCGTCGAACCCGCGGACGTTTGGCAGCTGATGGAAGAACTGCTCACCGCCATGCTCACGGAAGTCTATCCTGGCAAACGCATCGCGCAGGCACCCTGGCCGCGAATGAGCTATGACGAGGTGATGAAGAAGTTCAAGACCGACCGGCCCGATCTGCGGAAGGACTCGGAGAACGCCGACGAGCTCGCGTTCTGCTGGATCACAGACTTTCCGCTCTTCGAGCAGGCTGCTGACGGTAAACTCACGTTCGCGCACAACCCGTTCACGCGACCGCACGACGAGGATATACCGCTGCTCGACACCGATCCGCTGCAAGCGCGAAGTTTCCAATATGACCTTGTCCTCAACGGCGTCGAGCTGGCCTCCGGCAGCATCCGCAATCACGAGGCCAAACTTCAACGTAAGATTTTTTCCCTGCTCGGAAACTCCGAGGCCCAAATCGAGGAGAAGTTCGGCGCGTTTCTCAAGGCGCTCACCTACGGCGCTCCGCCCCACGGCGGCATTGCGCCCGGGCTCGACCGGCTCATGATGGTCTTGGAAAACGAGCCCAACATCCGCGAGGTCATGGCCTTCCCGAAAACCACCGACGCCAAAGACCTGATGCTCGGCGCACCCAGCGAACTTTCAGACGAGCAACTGAAGGACGTCCACATCCAAGTGAAGAAGTAGAGAATACACTGTATCTTCCGTTTCTTCCCGATTTGTGGTATAGTGAGGCTGGGTATGACGCTCTCCCGGCTCCAGCGGTACATCCTGACGGAGACCCATGGCAGTCCGCGCCAGCGCTGCCCGCGCCGCCAGTTCAAGGCCTTTTACAACCAGGCTAAGGTTAAACCCAAAGACCCAGATAATGTCATCACCCGCTCACTCGAGCGGCTCATCGACAAAGAGCTCCTGGTCGGCTTTGGCCGGCGCACGCCGCACAAGTGGTTCATTGATGAGGTGCGGCTGACCGCCAAAGGCCGGCGCACTGCCCGGGCCCTCCTCGGCCAACAGCAACAGTTCGCCTTCAATACCAAACGCGCCAAATCCCTATGAGCATCCCAGCCCAACTCCAGCGCTACTTGAAAAAGCAGAAGCTCAAGTTTGACGTGGTGGAGCACAAGACCATCTACACGGCCTATGATTTGGCGCAAACGACCAAGGAGAAACTGCAGGCTGTGGCGAAGACGCTCGTCTTAAAGGTGCATGAGCCGAAAAAACTGTCGGATGATCCCCAGGAACAGAAAGGCATCCATCACGTTCTCGCGGTCCTGCCGGCCCATGTGCGCGTTGACCTGGCCAAGGTGAAAAAACTGCTCGGCGCGAAAAAGGTCACCATCGCGTCCGAGAAAGAGGTGGCACAGGCCACGAAAGGTGAAGCTGGTGCGCAGACGCCGTTCGGCGGCCACCACCGGCTCAAGGTCGTGATGGACGCCGGCCTCCGGAAGGTTGGTCATGCGCTGTTCGGGGCCGGCTCGTTCACGCACTCGCTGCGCCTGAAAGTCAAAGATTTCGAACGGTCGGAACAGCCGGTCACCGGCGCGATTGCCGAGAAACCGAAACGAAAAAAAGAAAGGAACGAAAACCAAACCAGTGCTCACCATCCGCGTTGAAAAGTTTGAAGGGCCGCTCGACCTCCTCCTCGAGCTGATCGAAGCCGAGAAGCTCGACATTACGGACGTCTCGCTCGCGCAGGTCGCCGAGCAGTTCATCGTCAGCCTCCAGCAGGTCGGACAGAAGAACCCCGAGGAACTGGCGGATTTCCTCGTGGTCGCGGCCAAGCTCATCCTCATCAAGTCGCGCGTGCTGTTGCCGTATTTGGAAGCGGCGGAGGACGACGACAGCCGCGACCTCGAGCGGCAGTTGAAAATGTACAAGGTGTACTTCGACGCGGCCAAGGCGCTCCGGAAGCTCCTCCGGAAAAAGCGCGTGCTCTACCCCCGCCAACAGCTGCCGCCGCTGCCCGTGTTCACGCCGCCGACGCGCCTGGAAGTCTCGATGCTCCACGAGACGTTCCAAACCGTGCTCAACCGCCTCGAGCCAGTCATCCGGTTGCCCCGGGAAATCATTGTCCGCACCTTGAACCTCCAAGAAAAGATCCGCGCCATTCGCGAGCGGGTGCTCGCCGAGACGTCGCTCAATTTTTCCCGCTTGCTGGACGAATCCCGCTCCAAAGTGGACGTCATCGTCACCTTCCTGGCCTTGCTGGAGCTCGTGAAGCAGCGGACGATTGCCGTGGTCCAAGACGGGATGTTCCAAGAGATTGCGATTGTCCGAGCCGAGGCTGACGGGGAGTCCGTATGAGCGTCCGCCGGAATGTCGAGAGCCTCCTGTTCGCTGCGGCCAAGCCGTTGTCCATCAAGAAACTGGCCGGACTCGCCGACGCGCCAGTCGAGGCGGTGCAGCAGGTGCTGGCGGAGTTGAAGTCCGAGTACAACCGCGACGAGAAGGGGATTCAAATCCAGCAGCACGGCCAGCAAGTACAGATGGTCACGAGTCCGTTGGCCGCCAAGACCGTGGCCGCGTTTTTGAAGGACGAGCAGTCCGGTGAGCTGACCGACCCGGCCATTGAGACGCTCACCATTATTGCGTACCGTGGACCCATCACCAAAGCCGAACTCGACCACATCCGCGGGGTGAACTGCGCGCTCATCCTGCGCCATCTGATGATTAAAGGTCTCGTCGAAGCCGAAGAAGACAAAGAGGCGCTGGTGACGCGCTACCACATCACCTTTGATTTCCTCCGGTTCCTGGGACTCCGGAGCACTGAAGAATTGCCGGACTACGAGCAGTTGCGCAATGACGAGAATCTCCAGGAACTCCTGGCCCAGGTCGAGGAGCGGGTACCGGTCGATGAAGCAAGGGCGCAGGAGGTGCCGACCGCTGAGGAGGGGCAGCGCCATGAGTGAAGCGCTCGCGACCTTCTTCAGCGGCATTCCGCCGGCACTGGCGACTGTGCTCATCGCCATGCTCCCGATCGCCGAACTGCGGCTGGCCTTGCCGATTGCGCTCACCGTGTACGACCTCCCGTTTTGGAGCGCCTACCTCTTATCACTCGTTGGGAACATGATCCCGGCCGTGATCCTTCTCTATGCGCTTGGACCGCTGTCGCATCGGCTGTCCGTGCACTCAAGCGCCATGCAACGCTTTTTCTCTTGGCTGTTGGCCCGGACTCGGCGAAAAAGTGAACACCACTTTGCGCGCTATGGCCAATTCCTGGCACTCGCCACGTTCGTCGCCATCCCGCTGCCGGTCACGGGCGCGTGGACCGGCTCCGTGGCCGCGTTTCTGTTTGGCGTGTCGCGGCGCGTGAGCATCCCGGCGCTGGTCGTGGGCGTAGCCGCGGCCGGCATTATTGTTGGTGCGGCGACCGTCGGCCTCCAACGCGTCTTCTAATATGCAGCGGCTCATCATCGCCAACTGGAAAATGCAGCTCACGGTCAGCCAAGCCGTGCACGTGGCATTGATGCTGCGGCATTCTCGATTGCCGCGTCGGTCAAGGCTGGTGCTCTGTCCGTCCGCCACGGCCATTGGCGCAGTCAGCCGCGTCCTCCACGGCTCGCCCATTGCCCTGGGCGGCCAAGACTTGTCACCGTCGCTCAAAGGTCCGTACACCGGTGACGTTTCAGCTCGCGACCTCAAGGCCTATGGCTGCCAGTACGTGATTGTCGGGCATTCGGACCGCCGGGCCCTGGGCGAGACCGACGCACAGGTCAACGCCAAGGTGAAAACGGCGCTGGGCGCTCGTCTCACGCCAGTCCTGTGCATTGGCGAACGCTGGGCAGACCGGAAGGCCGGCCGAGCGGTCCGCGTGGTCCAACAGCAGCTGCGGAGCGCGCTGGAACGTGTTTCGCCTGCCCAGCGCCGAAACGTTCTCGTGACCTATGAGCCCGTCTGGGCCATTTCGCCCGGCGGTCCCATTGCCCCGGCTGAAGCGTTCCGCATGGCGCGCGTCATCTGGCGCACGCTTGGCGGTCGGTCGCAGCCGCTCATCTACGGCGGCAGCGTGGTCCAGCGGAATGCGGCGTCGTTCCTCGACGGCGTCCACTTCCGCGGCGGCCTGGTCGGCCAGGCGTCGCTCCGCGCGCGTTCACTCGTGGCCCTCCTCTAACGTATGCTCGTCTCGGTCCGTCAACTCCTCCAGCACGCTGCCAAACACCAGTACGCCATTGGCGCGTTCAACACGGTCAATCTCGAGATGACGCTCGGCATCATCCGGGCCGCGGTCGAGGTCCAAGCGCCGGTCATCATCACCGTGACCGAAACGACCATCGAGTACGCGGGTTTGAAACCCATCACGCACATCGTCGAGACTATCGCGAAGAACTCCGCGGTGAACGTGCCGGTTGCGCTCCACCTCGACCACGCGAAGTCCTTCCGTTCCATCGCCGAGTGCATCCACGCTGGTTTCTCGTCCATCATGATTGACGCATCCGACTTGCCGTTCGATGAGAACGTCATCTTGACGCGCCAGGCCGTGGACTACGCGCACAAGCGCAACGCGCTCGCCCAGGGCGAGATTGGGAACGTGAAGACGGCCGAGGAGTTTGCCGCGGCAGCCGACCGGCAGCGGTACCTGACCGACCCACGCGAAGCCGTGGCGTTCGTGAAAGCAACGGGAATCGACACGCTTGCCGTTGCCGTCGGAAACGTGTACGGTAGAGGCAAGATGCGCCAGGGGGCGCCCCCGCTCGATCTGGACCGGTTGGCCGCCATCCACGAATCCATCCCCGATATCCCCCTTGTCCTCCACGGCGCCTCGGCTTTGAAACATGAACAGCTCGAAGCGGCGATCGGTCGCGGGATCAAGATTATCAACATCGTCACCGAACTCGAGCTCGCGTTCACCGACCAGCTGCGCCAGACCGCTCGGGAGCTGCCTGACGAGTACGACCCGCGCGATCTGCTCGAACCGTCCATTGATGCGGTGGAAGCTCTGACGGCCGACAAACTCCGCCTCTTCGGCTCTGAAGGTCGCGGCCGAGCATTCCCAAAACACCTATGAAACCAATTCGCATCGCCATTAACGGGTTCGGTCGCATCGGGCGCCTGGCGCTGCGGGCGGGGTTGTCGTTGCCGAACCTCACTTTTGCCGCGCTCAATGACTTGGGCGACGCGGCAACAAGCGCCCACCTGCTCAAGCATGATTCGGTCCACGGCGAGCTGTCAGAACCCGTCCGGGCACTCACAGGGGCAATCCGGGTGGGGCGCCGAACGGTCAGGGTGCTGTCAGAGAAAGACCCAGCCAAGTTGCCGTGGAAGCGGTTGCGCATTGATGTGGTGCTGGAGTGCACCGGCCGGTTTACGAAGAAGGCCGATGCCCTGGCCCACGTCAAAGCCGGGGCCAAGCGGGTTATCATTTCGGCGCCGTCTGACGACGCTGACGTCACCGTCGTGCGCGGCGTCAATGAGGAGGCGTGCCAGCCGTCGGATGTCGTCGTGTCGAATGCCAGCTGTACGACGAACTCACTTTCGCCTGTCGTGGCAGTGCTTGACCAGCACTACAGCGTCGTGCGCGGAATGATGACGACCGTGCACTCGTACACGAATGACCAGCGCATTTTGGATTTGGAACACAAAGATTTGCGCCGGGCCCGGGCCGCCGCCCTCAACATTATCCCGACCACGACCGGCGCGACGCAGGCCACGACCAAAACCATCCCGCACCTGAAAGGGAAACTCGAGGGGCTGGCTTTGCGCGTGCCCACACCCTGCGGTTCGATCACGGATTTCGTGGCGGTCGTGCGCAAGGCCCCGCGCGATGCCAACGAGGTCAACCGCACGTTCCAGGCGGCCGCCGCTCGCGGAGCGCTCCAGGGCATCCTCGAGTACTCGGACCTGCCGCTCGTGTCGAGCGACATTGTCCATAACCCACACTCGGCCATCATTGATGGTCTCTCCACCCAGGTCAACGGCACGCTCGTCCGCGTCTTGGCCTGGTACGACAACGAGTGGGGCTACGCCAACCGCCTGGTGGAACTGGCGGCTTCGATTGGTGCTGCGTCGGTATCAACCACGCGAAAGGGGGTGAGGCGAACATGATGTCACTTTCCAACAAGGTCCTCGGCAAGGCGTTCTTCTGGTTCGGGCTCGTGCTGGCGCTCTTTGCGGTCGTCACCGAGGTCTACGGCACGAATATCTACCTGACCTCGGACTTCTACCTGCAGCTCGGCATCTTCGGTATGCTGGCTGCGATCGCGACTGCGCACGCGCACGAGTAGGGCTTGTCGCTCACCCTCGACTCTGCTAGAGTCGTATTCCCGGCGTGCGCCACGCCCGCCCGGAGGAGCGAGGCCCTATCGTCTAGACCGGTCTAGGACATCTGGTTCTCATCCAGAAAACTCGGGTTCAAATCCCGATGGGGCTATGCATCATTGACCGGAGAGCATGCTTCCCTTGTTCATCGTTGCCTTCACGTGGGTGACCGTTCGATGCTACGGCCGGAGGAAGATGTTCTTCGCGACCGTGTTCGGGTCACTCGCCGTTGCCAGCCTCACGCTCATGGTCATGTTTGGCGTAGGCTTCATCGACGTTGACTAGGGGATGCGTCCTGGCTGGCCCGAACGTGTACGTTCAGGGCGGTTTGGTGTACCCTATACTCGAAGAAGGTTGGAGGAAAACATCCTATGAACCGAGCACTTATTCTCGCCATCATGCTCCTCGTTCTCTTGGTCGTTGCGGCCGCGGTCACCTATATGATTGTTGGGTCGAAGGAGAACAGGGCCACGTCCGACGGGACCGTCGAGACGGCCGCACCGAATGAGAATACGAGTACGGAGCTCGTCCGCCGCATCATCACCCAAGAAGAAAAGGGAGGGATTGCCCTTGACAAGCGCGTCAGTTACCGCGGCGTGGATTTCCAGCTGACGACCGCCGGCGAGCTCGATACGTTCCACCAGCAAACGGCCGACGAGGGTCAGAAGTACGTGGTGCTGTTCGTCGCGCCCTTGAGCGAGAGCGAGCCTGACCCGAGCGAGTGGGTGAGTCATGACGTGAAGCTGGTGTCGTCGACTGGCGCGGGAGCGACGCTCCGGGAAGTGAAAATTATCGGCGCCGGCGCGAACACCGATTCCGGCTATTTGTGGTTTACGGTTGGCAATGATGAGCACAATTTCCGGTTGGTGTTTTCGTCATCAGACCAGGAAGCGACGTTAGACCTCGGTTTTTGAAGGTTTCCGGATCTGGCCAGTGGTGCGCGTATGAGGATTGGCATCGTCTCACAGGATTTTTATCCTGCGCGAGGGGGCGTGTCCGAGAACGCGCTCAATTCGGCGTTGGAGCTGCAGCGGCGCGGGCACGACGTTACGGTCATAACGTCGCGGTATACCCCGTTCGACAACAACCGCGGTTTGGACGTACGGCGCATTGGCAAGAACATTGCCTTGCCCGGCCGCAACGGCGCGTTCGTCAATATAACGATTGGGTGGCAGCTTGCCAATCACCTGCGCGCCGTCGAACGTGAAGCACGGTTCGAGGTCGTTCAAATCCACTCGCCGCTGGAGCCCGTCCTGCCCATGATTGCTGCGAGGACGCTTCGCGCACCGCTCGTCGGCACGTTCCATACCTATGTCGAAGGCAAACAGCGTGTGTTTTGGTATGATCGGTTCCACCGCCGTTTCGAACAGTATTTCGCGCGGCTCAAAGCACGCACCGTGGTCTCGACGGCAGCGCTGTCGTTCATCAACTCGTACTTTCCTGGCGCGTACGACATCGTCCCGAACGGCGTGGACGTCCACCGGTTTTCCCCGCAGGGAAAGCCCATGGAACGGTACAGCCGCGACGCATTCAACGTGGTGTTTGTCGGCCGGATGGACCCGCGCAAGGGGATTAAGTACCTGTTGCGCGCGTTTCCCGAGGTGTACCGTCGGGTTCCGACGGCGAGGCTCATCGTGGTCGGCGGCGGCATTCTCCACCCCTACTACCAGCGTTACCTCCCGGACGTGTTCCGGCCACGCGTGGATTTTGTCGGGTACGTCTCGGCCGAAGACTTGCCGCGCTACTGTGCCACAGCCGACGTCGTGGTGGCACCAGCCACCGGGGGCGAGAGCTTTGGTATCGTCCTGGTCGAGGCGTTGGCGTCCGGCAAAGCGCTCGTCGCCTCGGATATTCCGGGCTACAAGACGGTCGTCGAGCACGAACGGGACGCGCTCCTCGTGCCGCCGCGCGATTCGCTCGCTCTTGCCGACGCCATTGTCCGGCTCTACGAAGATCCGGCCCTCCGCCAGCGCATTGCGAGCCGCGGCCTGGAGACCGCCCAGCTGTACGCGTGGGAACGCGTCGTCGACAAGCTAGAGGCGGTCTTTGAGCGGGTGGTGAGTAGGGAGTAGAGAGTAGGGAGTAGGGTGAGTAAACTGAGGCACCGCCTCCGGCTGCGCACGGGAAAAAACAACAAACACCAACAAGCGCTGCCACCCGGCGGAGGGATGAGCTGAAAGCGAATCCCGCAGCCTGCCGGTAGGGCGCTCATCCGTGGACTGAAGGGTTAGGGTACGGGCCTACCCCGCCGTAGAGCGGGGTTGCCAAAAAACCACTGCCTGCGCAGCAGTCACCAAACAGGGGTTGACCCCCAAAATCCGCTAGGGTATTGTGGCATTAGCAGTCTCCATGCTAGACTGCTAATGCCATGGAAAGCCTCAACGAGCGCCAACACACCCTGCTCACCTCGCTCATACGGGAGTATGTCCTCACCGCCACGCCCGTGGCCTCACAGGCCCTGGTAGGGAAGCGCGGTTTGGACGTTTCACCGGCCACCATCCGCAACGAGCTGCTGGAGCTCGAGCAGGCCGGCTACCTGGAGCAGCCCTACACGTCAGCCGGCCGCATCCCCAGCCAAGCGGCCTGGCGTTTGTACGTTGATGAACTCCTGACCAACCTTGAAGATACGGCTGAGCCCGTACACCCGGCCGTCGAGCAGCTCCAGACCGCGCTTGACGCTAGTCGCCGCGATCCCGACCGCTTGGTTCGTGTGTTCGCCAAGCAGCTGGCCGAGGTGTTCGACGAGGCTGTCATCGTCGGCCTGTCCCGCCAGGACGTCTACTACACGGGCCTGTCGCACCTTTTCAGTCAGCCGGAGTTCAGCGAGGTGCGGAGCGTGGTGGCGATTTCGGCACTCGTCGACCGTCTCGATGAGCTCGTTGGTGATTTGTACGACACCGCCCGCGACCGCATTGACGTGCTCTTGGGCCGTGACAATCCCTTAGGCGACTCGTGCAGTCTCCTCGTCACCCAGTACGTGCTGCCGCGCCACGAACCTGGGATGATGGCCGTGCTCGGCCCCGTGCGCCAAGATTACGCGAACCATCTGCCGCTGTTGCGCTATGCAACGCAGCTGCTGAAAACTGTATGAACATGGAAGAGAAGAGGAATAACGAATCGCGAGTTGGGAATCAGGGGGCGCCGGAGGAGCTCGTCCAGCTGCGACAGAAAGCCGACGAGTATTTGAAAGGCTGGCAGCGGGCCAAGGCCGACTACAGCAACTTGAAAAAGCAACTGGAGAAGGACAGAGAGGAGATCGGCAAGTTCGCCAACGCCGCCCTGCTCGTTGAACTGCTCCCCATCTACGAGCACCTGAAGCGTGCCACCCAGCAGGTCCCCCTGCACCTTGCTGGCCACCAGTGGATGACGGGCGTCCGGCACATCTCCACCGAGCTCCAAAGGTTTCTCCAGCGGCTGGGCATTGAGGAAATTCCGACTGTGGGCCAGCCCTTTGACCCGACCCTCCACGACGCCGTTGCCCGCGAGCACCGCGACGGCGCGCCAGACAATCAGGTGCTCGAAGAAGTCGCCACTGGCTTCACGCTGCACGGCACCGTGATAGTCCCCGCGAAGGTGAAAGTCAGCAGCAACGAACAACCGTCAGATCACCACTAACGATACGGAGACGAAGTATGCGAATGATCAAATGGCATCCGATGCGACCCTGGTTTGATGACGAGTTCGGACCCCCGATGTTTTCTGGCGACCGCGATTTCGCCCCGGCGCTTGATGTCTACGAGGACGAGCACCACGTCATTGTCGAGACTCCGCTCGCCGGCGTTGACCCGAACAAGGTCACCATCGAGATTGAGGATAATGTCCTGACGTTCTCCGGCTCGACCGAGCGTACGTCCGAGGTTGACGACAAGCACTACTACCGCAGGGAAGTGCGCAGCGGCTCGTTCTACCGGTCCGTGGCCTTGCCCAAGGCCGTCAAGGGCGACGCGGCCGAGGCCACGTTTGACAAAGGCGTGTTGAAGATTACCGTCCCCAAGGCCGAGGAGGCCAAGCCGAAGAAGATCGCGGTAACGGTGAAAAAGTCGTAAGATGGTAACGACCGGCTACGCACGACGTGCTCCGGACTACGAACTCCCCATCACCAATGGCCAAGAGCTTCAACAACAACTTCAACAATCGCTTCGGAGGCTTTAGCGGCGGCAACGGCAATGGCCGGCGGCCGAGCATCCGGCTGGACGGCCGCTGCCCCATTTGCAGCCACAACTACGACTTCCGCCGGCTGAAAATCCTGGGCGAGCGGGAGCAGGAAATCCTGACGTACATCGATTGCCACCACTGCGGCGGGGCCATCCTGTCCATCCTCACCATTTCGCCCCTGGGCTTGTCGGCCACCGGCCTCCTCACGGACCTGGGCAGCGACGAGGTGCTCGACGAGGACTCGCGGCGGACCGTCACCGGCGATGACGTCCTTGACCTCCACACCGCGCTCGACCGCGAAGACGCGTACGCCCTCGACCTCATTAGCACCTAGCTCGCTTAGGAAGGAATCACCCGAACGTTATGAGCAAGATCCTCGGCATTGACCTCGGCACCACCAACTCGGCCATGGCTGTCATTGAAGGCGGCGAGCCCAAAGTGCTGGAAAACGCAGAAGGCAACCGCACCACCCCGTCCATCGTCGCCATCTCGAAAAGCGGCGAACGGCTGGTCGGGCTGTTGGCCAAGCGCCAGGCCGTCACCAACCCGAAAAACACCATTTTCTCCGTCAAACGGCTCATTGGCCGGCGCTGGGACGACGCCGAAGTCCAGCGCGACGTCAAAACCCTGCCCTACGAAATTGTCCACGCGGGCGAAGGCGTGAAAGTGAAAATGGGCGACAATGAGTACACTCCGCAGGAGGTGTCGGCGATGATTTTGGCCAAATTGAAGGCCGACGCCGAGGCCAAGCTCGGCGAGAAAATCACCGAAGCGGTCATTACCGTGCCGGCGTACTTCGACGACTCGCAGCGCCAAGCCACGAAGGACGCGGGGAAGATCGCCGGGTTCGACGTCAAACGCATCATCAACGAGCCAACGGCCGCGGCGCTGGCCTACGGCTTCAACCAGAAGAAGGACGAGAAGATTGCCGTCTATGACTTGGGCGGCGGCACGTTCGACATCTCCATCCTCGAGGTGTCGGCCGACACGGTCGAGGTCAAATCCACCAATGGCGACACGCACTTGGGCGGCGACGATTTTGACCAGGTGCTCATCCACTGGATATTGGCCGAGTTCAAAAAGCAAGAGGGGATTGACCTGGCCAAAGACCAGCTGGCCTTGCAGCGACTCAAAGAGGCGGCCGAGAAAGCGAAGATCGAACTGTCCTCGGCTTCCGAGACCGAAATCAACCAGCCGTTCATCACCTCGGGCGAGGGCGGACCAAAACATTTGGTGATGAAATTGACGCGCGCCAAGCTTGAGGAGCTGGTCGGCGACTTAATTGAAAAAACGCTCGGGCCAGTCAAGCAGGCGCTCGACGATGCCAAACTCTCGGCCTCGGACGTGAACGAAGTCGTGCTCGTGGGCGGCATGACGCGCATGCCGAAAGTGATTGAGACGGTCGAGAAATTCTTCGGCCAGAAGCCGAACGTGTCCGTGAACCCTGACGAGGTCGTGGCGGTCGGCGCGGCCGTCCAAGCGGGCGTGCTCCAAGGCGACGTCAAAGACGTGCTGTTGCTTGACGTGACACCGTTGACGCTCGGGCTTGAGACTTTGGGCGGCGTGTCTACCCCGCTCATCGAGCGCAACACCACGATTCCCACGTCCAAATCCCAGACGTTCTCCACCGCAGCCGACAACCAGACGTCAGTCGAAATCCACGTGCTCCAGGGCGAGCGGCCTTTGGCCTCCGACAACAAGACGCTCGGCCGGTTTATCCTTGACGGGATTCCGCCCGCACCCCGGGGCGTGCCGCAGGTCGAGGTGAGCTTCGACATTGACGCCAACGGCATCCTAGACGTGAAGGCCAAAGACAAGGCCACGAACAAGGAGCAGTCCATCCGCATCACCGCCTCGTCCGGCTTGAGCAAAGAAGAGGTGGAGAAGATGCAGAAGGAAGCCGAGCTCCACCAGGCCGAGGACGAGAAGAAAAAGTCGCTCATCGAAGCCCGCAACTTGGGCGAAACGCTCGCGTACACAGCTGAAAAAGCCTTGAAGGACGCTGGCGACAAGGTGAAACCCGAGGTCAAGCGCGAGGTCGAGGACAAGGTGACGGCGTTGAAGAGCGTGCTTGGCAAAGACGACCAGGCCGCGATTGAGGCAGCGTCCAAGGCGCTGTCAGAGGCCATGCAGAAAATTGGGAGTGCGATGTACCAAGAGGGCGTAGGGCATAAGGCGTCGGGCGTAGACGCCGAGAAGAGCAAGAAGGATGGCGATGACAAGGGCTCGGTTGATGCCGAGTTCAAGGAGAAGAAATGACGAAGGAACTAGAACCTAGCCCCTCAACCCTCACCCTTTACTTCCTCTCCCTATGAACGGCAACGCACCACAGTCCCAGCAGCGCCAAGTCCAAATCAAGGCCAGTCGAGGAAGTAGGCAGGTAGGATAGTAGGCGAGTAGGGCGAAAAATGCGTATTAAACCATTCACCTACCGGCCTACAAGCCTACAGCCTACTAGCCTCATAAAGGAATCTATCTATGAACCAACCACAGCAACTCCAAATAAAGGCAGACGACGCAACCATGCGCGGTGCGTACGCGAACATGATGCAGGTCCAACACTCCAAGGAGGAGTTCGTGATGGACTTCATGAACTTGTTCCCGCCCCAGGGCCTGCTGACCGCGCGGGTCATTACGAGCCCAGGCCACTTGAAGCGCATCGCCGCGGCGCTCAAAGACAACCTCGACAAGTACGAGAAGCAGTTTGGCCAGATCGAGGAAGCGTCAGCGCCAGGCGCTGAAGTCGGGTTTCAAGCAAGGTAAATGAATCATGAATAAAAGAATAGAGAATCATGGGTTGTGATCATGGCATCGTTCCTCGATTCACGATTCGTGATTCACGATTCTCCCGTTCTTGAGCACAAGAATGTGGCCCCCCGTATCAGGCAGGGCCACAGCCGCACTCGAGTTCGAAGAGCGCAGCATTGAACCAGTTTGCTTCTCCGCCGCGCGTCTTCGGCAGCCCCTCCAGACGGATCAGCGTCAGGTACGAAAGCGTCCGCACCTCCGTGACCGTATAGGTCCACCCCTCCCGCGGTTGCCCCTTGCCCTGGAACATATGAGGGCTCAGGGGGAACATCCGCCGTCGGACGCGCGAGCCGACCTCGACCTTGACGGCTTTATCGGCCAGCATCGCGGTCCTCCTCTCGCACCGGTGGCCCCAGCCAATCAAAAAAATAAGTCAATGTCAAGTCAGGATCAGGGGAATAGCGAATAGGGAGTATCGAGTATCGGATTCTGAAAGAGCAAACAACTTTCCCATACTCCACATTCCTTATTCGATATTCGCGCTCGATCCCGCGCCTTGCTAAAACCACGTGAACTACGAATGACTGCCACGAGCCCTTCCCACGCGCACCATCTTCCCCACGCCCACCCGGCTGTGCGCGGCCTGCTGCTCGTGTTGCCGGCGTTATTCTCGTTGCTGACCTGGGTCATCATCGGCTCGTTGTTCGTCATCCAACAGCGCGGCGGTGACGCTGGCGACGTGTTCGCCATGGTCGGCCTGGCTGTGGTCACATTCGTTTTTTCGCTCGGCACGTTTGCCATCGCGCTCATGGTGTTACGGCGACGAAGCGACCACTGGGTGCTCGTGAGTCTCATGACGGTCTCGGCTGTGTTCTCCGGCTTCGCCGCCATGACCCTGCCGGTCCTGGGTTTGCTGTTTGGCGGGCTGGCGTACTACCGCCACGCGGTCCTTCAAGAGCTCTCCGAGCGGGTGAAGTTTTCCGCCAGCAAGGTCATTCGCCTTGGCCTAGGCTTTTCCCTGACGCTCATCCTCTTGGCCGTAGCCGTCCAGTCGCTGGCCGCGGCCGCGCCGTTCGAAGGCCCAGAGCAACTCCTGGACCAAACCATGAACAGCGCAGTCCTCGGGGTTGAGCGCGTTGCACCGCTGGTCGTGCCGGGTTTTGAGCGCAACAAAGTGCTCGACACCTACTACCAGGAGCAACTCGACACCGGGGACGCGCACATGACCATAGAGCAGGTCCGGACGAACCTGTCTGATTACTTGCGCATTCCGCTGACGGGCCGCGAAACCATGAGCGAGGTCATCCGCTTGGCCATTGAGCGCCGCGTCAAACCCGCGGTCATTGACTATGCGTCGTACGTGTTTCCGCTCCTCATCGTGTCGCTGTTCTTGCTGCTCAAGCTCTTGAGCCCGTTCTTGGTTTGGGGCATTTTGGGCGTTGCGCTGATCTTGTTCAGGCTGTTCGAACGGTTCGGGATTGTGCGGATTGGGCGGCGAACGGTCGAAGCCGAGCGGTTGGAACTGACGTGATATGACGCCGGACCCGTACGAGATTTTGGGCGTTTCCAAAGACGCTTCGCAAGACGACATCCGCAAGGCCTACCGCAAGCTCGCCCACCAGTACCACCCGGACAAGCAGGGCGGCAACGAAGCCAAGTTCAAGGAATTGAACGCCGCCTACCAAATCCTTGGCAACCCCGACAAGCGCCAGCAGTATGACCGGTTTGGCGCGGCTGGTTTTGGCCAGGGCGCGCCGGGCGGAGGCGGCGGGTTTGGCACTGTGTCGTGGGAGGACTTTTTCCGGCAGGGCGGGTTCCAAGGCGGGTTTGGCAACGTCGGCGACCTCGGCGATATCTTCGGCGACTTGTTTGGCTTCGGCGGTTCACGCCACGGTCGGCAACAGACGGCGGGGAACTCGTATGAGCTGACCTTGACCATAGACTTCCCCGAAGCAGTCTTTGGCACGAGCAAGACCATTGAGCTCGACGCCCAGCACGCCTGTGCGAGGTGCGACGGCACTGGCCGTGAACCCGGCAGCGGCTTGAAGCAGTGCTCCACCTGCCGCGGCGCTGGTCAGGTGATGGAAACGCGCGCTACGCTCCTGGGCCAGTTCCAGACGGCCCTGGTCTGTCCCACCTGTCAGGGCGAGGGCGAGGTGCCGGCTAAACGCTGTACCACGTGCAAGGGCCAGGGTCGCGAGCGCAAACTCAAACGGCTCGAGGTCGCCATCCCCGCGGGTATCGCTGACGGCCAAACCCTGCGTTTGCAGGGTCAGGGCGATGCTGGCCCGCGCGGCGGCCGTCCGGGTGATGTGCACATCCTCGTGCGCGTGCGGCCAGATCCAGAACTGCGGCGAGACGGAGACGATATTGTGACGCGCACGACCGTGAGTCCGGCCGATGCGGCACTCGGGATAAAAGTAGACGTGCGAACCGTGGACGGCGTGGTGGCGGTGAAAGTGCCAGCCGGCACCCAGCCGGGCCGCCGGCTGCGCTTGAAAGGTAAGGGCGTGCCGTCGTTGCGTGGCCGAGGTCGGGGCGACCACTTGGTTGAAGTGGTCGTGAAGGTACCGGAGAAGTTGTCGCGGAAGCAGAAGAAGCTCTACGAGGATTTGCAAGACGAAGAATAGCGAATCACGAATCATGAATCATGGGCTGCGGCATCACGTTCGCAATTCACGATTCTTCATTCATGATTCATCCACACGTTGCACACGAACAAACTTTGTGGTACACTGCAAATACAAATAAACACCCACCCATGCCCGAAGCCGCAGAAACAGCCCAAACCTTCGTCGCGAATGTGAACTGGGCCCAGCCGACCTGGGATCTGTTCATCATCCTGTTTTTCGTCATTGCCGGCTTCCTGTACGGGCTCTCACTGGGCCGCGACCGCATCGTGGTCATTCTGGTCTCCATCTATATGTCGCTGGCAGTCGTGAATACGGCGCCATTCATTGGCCAGGGGTCAGCCCAGGTGGGTATTGAGTCGTTCTTCGTGCTGAAGGTGTCGGCCTTCCTCATTCTGTTCATCTTGCTGTTCTTCCTCATCTCGCGGTCTGCGCTCTTGGCGACCATCGCGTCATCCGATTCACGCGGGGCCTGGTGGCAAGTATTGCTGTTTTCGTTCCTCCACGTCGGGTTGCTGACGGCCATCACGCTGTCGTTCCTGCCGCCGAGTTCGGTCGAGAGCTTGGCACCCATGACCCAGACGCTCTTCTCCGGCGACACCGCCCTGTTTTTGTGGATTGTTGCGCCCATCATCGGCATGATGATTATGAAGGGCGGGGCACGAGAGAAGAATCGTCGGCGAGAGTACGACTACGAATAACTTTACCCGGAAGGAGTACCTCATGAAAACAATTTTGCAACGCGGGCTCATCATGGCCTTCGCGTCGTTCTTTGCGATTGCACCGTTGTCCGTTGCGCCAGTGTCGGCCGCTGATGATGACAATGAGGCGCTGACGACCATTCGGGGGACGCTCACGAGCTTGAGCGACACGGCGTTGCCAGCCACGCTCACCGTGCAGTCCGAGGCAACGACCTACACAGTCACGGTCACCGCTGACACGAAACTCGTCCGTAAGTACAACGGCCGGTCAGCACTGTCCGAGTTCGGCATTGGTGACGACTTGCGCGTGCGCGGGACGCTTGCCGGCACGTCCATGACCGCCACGCACATCAAGAACTACAGCATCCAGTGGCGCGGCCGGCACGCGCTCTGGGGCACCATTGACAGCATCGACGCGGCTGCGAAGTCGTTCGTCTATACGCCGAAGCGCGGCGACCCCCTGACTGTCACGACCAACGACGGCACGAAGGTCTTCCAGGGCAATCGCGCCGGCGAGTTCGCCGATTTGGAGGTCGGCATGACGGTGAGGGTCATCGGCGTCTGGAACAAGTCCGCCGACACCATTGCGGCCAACCGCATCCTCATCAAGCTCACAACGCTCAACGGCAAAGTGACCGCGGTCGATGCGGACGCCAAAACCTTCGACCTGCTTGTGCGGAAACGCGGTGTGGAAACGACGCACGTCATCACCACGAACGACGAAACCGTCTTCCACACGCGGTACTTCGGCCTCACCAGCTTCGACACGCTCGAAGTCGGGGACGCCGTGCACGTGCGCGGCTTGAAAACCGGCGACACGGCCCTGACCGCGCTGGTCGTTTGGGACAAGAGCGAGCGGAAACGCTTCCGGGTTGAGCACGGAACCATTGAGAGTATCGACGCCGATGCCATGACCTTTGTGATGGAGCAGAAACAGGGGGATGACCTCACCGTGCTGGTGGTCACCGGCACGGTACTGGTGAACAAAGACGGGACGGTCATGGCTTTTGCTGACCTGGCCGTTGGCGACACGGTGCAAGTGTGGGGCGTGCTCGCCGATGACGAGCTGACAGCGCTCGTTGTTCGTAACAAGACGCTCCTCGACACCTGGCGGGTAACCGAACATGGAACTATCGGGAGCCTTGATGCCGATGCCCGAACCTTCGTGCTCGACCAAGAAGAGGGCGAAGACCTGACCGTCATCGTCACGAGCGAAACGTCCATCGTCAACAAGAAGGGCGTGACCATCGAATTCGGCAACCTCTCGGTCGGCGATGAGGTGCAGGTGAAAGGCACGCGGGTCCGGACCGAGCTCACGGCCATGCTCGTCAAGGATAAAGACCTCGGGTCGGACGACTAGCGTTCGGGCTCGACCAGCGCCAGTGTTTTAGCCGTCCTGCCTACGCTCCCGCTTTAACCCTTTACCCATATCATGACTGCCTCCCTCACCTCCACCCGTCCTGTCCGGTATGCGCTGGCGCTCGCGGTCGTCCTCGGCTTGGTCGGTTTTCCAATGGCAACCCGGGCCGTTGACGATCCGACGTCGTCTTCCTGGCGCGGCGCTCTGACCGCGTTCAGCGCTCCGACCTTCCCGGCCACCCTACAGCTCCAAGTTGGGACGAAGACGTACCTGGTTCGGATCGCCGACACCGCGACGCTCGTTCGCCAGTCCCGGGTCTACTCGGCGCTCGATGAGCTCGGCCTCGGCGATGATCTGCAGGTCTGGGGGACGCTCGCCGGCACGACGATTACCGCGACCCAGGTCAAGAACTGGTCGCTCCGGCGCGGCCCGTTCTTCCGCGGAACGATCGAGAGCATTGATCCGGCCGCCCAGACCTTTGTGCTGAACCCCGTCAACCCAGCCAAGCAGAATCTGCCGAACCAGACCGTCACCACCACCAATGCGACCACGATTTTCCAGGGGAATCGCCCCGGTGCCTTCAGCGACTTAGGGGTGGGGATGACCGTCAAGGTCTTAGGCGAGCGGCCGAAGGGCCAGGACACGATCGCCGCTGATCGGGTGCTCATCCGCATAACGATGCTCGAGGGCCAGCTCGCGTCGGTCGACTGCGCCGGCGGGAGCCTGGGCGTGTCGGTCAAGAGTCGCGGCGAACAGGCCAGCTGGACCGTCGCGCTAACGGCGGCCACGGTCATCCGTGACCGAGGCCTCGATCCGGTGGCCTGCGCATCGCTCAAGAGCGGCGACCGCGTGGGGGTCCGTGGCTTGAGGACCGGCACCAACGCCCTCCGCGCACTCCAGGTCATGGACCAGCGTATTGACGCGCGGTCGTACCTGTTCCCAGGTTCCATCGCGAGCCTCGACCCGACCGTTTTAACCCTGGTGCTTGATCGCACGTCAGCCGGTAAGGCGGCGCTGACGATCAGCCTGACGGCCGAGACGGTCCTCATCAATAAGCGTGGCCGGGCCATCCTGTTCGAGGACCTGGTGGTCGGGCACAACGTCCAAGTTCGCGCCGTCACAACCAGTGGCACGACGGCCAAAGCGATCTACGTCCTCGATCAAGACCGGTCGTAAACGGCTACCGGGCGTCAGCACCGGCTGCCAATGCAGATCCCAAAAACGGGCCGGGTCGCACCGTTTCGGCTAGGCGTGAACAGTGACTTCAGCCAGCGTCCGTCGGACATCGTCGAGCGTGGCCGCGCGCACCAGCCGCGCGCGTAGCGTCGCCGCCCGCGGCTGACCGGTCGCATAGTGCGCCAGGTGCTTCCGGAGTTCAGTCAGGCCGCGCCCGCCCTTGGCGGCTACCGCCTGCCGAGCATGGCGTTCGGCAACCGCGCGGATCTCCGGCCAGGACAGTTCCGGGACGTCTCGGCCGCTCAAGTACGCCCGGATCTGTCGGAACAGCCATGGGCAACCCAGTGCCCCGCGCGCCAGGCCAACGCCGTCGGCACCGGTAGCCGTGAGCAGATGCTCTACATCCTCCACTGTCCGCAGTCCGCCGTTGGCGAGCACCAGGCCAGGGAAACGCTGTTTGACCGCGCGAATCATCTCCACGTCAAGACCGCCGGAAAACCCCTGCTCGAAACTCCGGCCGTGGACCATGACGGTCGCCACCGGCAGGTCGCGGATGGCCTCAATCAGGTCGAGTGCCGTGTGTCGTTGCTCGGTGTCCGGTGCGACCTCACGTCGCTCGGCCCGGATGCTGGCGCGGATTTTGATGGAAAGGGGGATGGTGAGGACGTCGAGGACTGATTCAATTAACCGCCGAGCGTACTGGGGATCGCGCAGGAGCGCCACGCCGGCACCCGAACCTATGACCTTCCGCGCCGGGCAGCCGAAGTTCAGGTCGAGACCGGCGAAGCCGCGACGCTCGATCTCCTTCGCGGCGGTGACGAAGGCCGCCGGATCGCGACCGAAGATCTGGGCGACCACGGGCTGCTCGGCCGGGTCGAACGTCAGCTTGGCGAGAGCTGTCTTCCCCCGATGGGCAATTGCGTCGGACGACACGAACTCCGTGTAGACGACGTCCGCCCCCTGCTCCCGGGCGAGAAGCCGGAAGGCGGAGTCTGTGTACCCTTCCATCGGCGCCAGGGCGAGAATGGGTTTGGCCAGCTGTTGCCAGAACGATGGCATAGAAGGTTGAGCTCAACTCTTATCGTTTCGGCGCAATCACCGGACCATTCTCGGTATCTTCCAGGACAAACCCGGCCGGTGCCAGGTCGGCGTTGATTTGGTTCCGCAGGCCATCGGCTTTGGCGAACTGGCGCTTGGCGCGCAACGCCTCCCGCGCTTCAATGTGCGCTCGGACCGTCTTGAGTAAAGCGTCGGGCACCTCGACGGGCGCAACGCGGTCGAGCTTCAAACCGAGCACGGCATCGAACGTGCGGGCGGATTCCAGCTTGGCCTCGTCCGGATAGGTGGATTTGAGGAGTCGCTGCAGGACGGCGAGCGCTTTGGCCGTATTGAGGTCGTCGTTCACCGCGTCACGAAACTCCCGTTCGAATTCGGCGCAGCCGATTTTGGGCTTCCCGCGCAGCAGCCCCATGCGCAAACAGAGATTGCGGTAGCCCTTGGCTGCAGCTTCGAGCGCATCCCAGCTGAACGTCAACGGTTGGCGGTAGTGGGCTTGCAGGAGGAAGAAGCGGTAGGCGAGCGGGTCAAGGCCGTGCTCGGCCAGCGTCGCGATGGTCAGCGCGTTGCCCTCGGATTTGCCCATGCGGCCCGAGGGGAGCACGAGGAATTCACCGTGCATCCAGACGTTGACGAACGGCGCTTTGCCCGTGGCCGCTTCGGACTGGGCGATTTCATTCGTGTGGTGGACCGGGATGTGGTCAATGCCGCCGGTGTGGAGGTCGAACTGCTCGCCGAGCGCTTTCATGCTCATGGCCGAGCACTCGATGTGCCAGCCCGGGAAGCCCTCGCCCCAGGGACTCGGCCAGTGCATGGCGTGGTCTTTGAACTTACCGACCCGCTTGAACCACAGCGCAAAGTCCGCGGCGTTGCGCTTGGCCGAGTCCGCAACCACGTCTTCGCGCGCCGCCACCGTCTTTTCGTCCAACGCCTGGCCGGCCAACGCGGTGTAGGTCGGGAATGTCGCGACGTCGAAGTAGAGCGCCTGCTCGGTTTCGTACGTGACGCCTTTGGCCACCAAGCGCTCAATGAGCGCAATTTGGTCCGGCACGTGGTCGGTCGCTTTCATCCAGCGGTCAGGCGGGATGATGTTGAGCGCCTCGAGCGCGTTCTTGAACTCGGCCGTGTACTTTTCCGCGATGTCCCAGACCGTGTGGCCTTCACCAGCCGCACTCCGCTCGAACTTGTCTTCCCCGCGGGCATTGAGGTGCCCGACGTCCGTGATGTTCACGACGTGCGTCACCGCCAAGCCATTGAACCGCAGCACGCGTTTGAGCGTGTCAGCGAACACGTAACTCCGGTAGTTGCCCAGATGCGGGGAGGAATAGACGGTCGGCCCGCACGTGTACAGTCCCACCTGTGCATCGTGGAGGGGTTGGAAGACCTCACTGGCACGCGTGCGCGTGTTGTACAGCTGGAGCGGCATAGCTCCTCACATTGTACGCGAGGGCGGGTGACCTTCGCAACGCGCTAGGCCCGGGCGAGCGGCGTCTGCGGCACGACCTGGGGCGGTCGCTGGTCGACGAAGCAGATGAGGTCCGATCGCCACTCGCTGATGATGTCCTGCACGTCTTTCTTGTGGAGTTCGGGCAGCCCGTTGCGGAACCGCTCGGGATGACGGATGGCCTCGAGCCGGATTTTGGCTGCGGCCTCGTCGATCACGTCAATAGCCTTGTCTGGGAAGTGACGGTCCTTGAGGCAGGAGTCAGCCAATTGCACTGCCGTTTCGATCGCCTCATCTAAAATCGAGACGTGGTGATGTTCCTCGTAGCGGCCGCGGAGTCCACGCATGATTTCGACCGTTTCCGCGGCGGTTGGCTCTTTCACTTTCACCGGTTGGAACCGGCGTTCCAGCGTCACGTCCCCCTCGATGTGCTTAGCAAAGTCGCTGAAGGTCGTTGCGCCAATCGCTTGTAATTCGCCGCGGGCGAGCGCGGGTTTGAGGATGTCCGCCGCGTCAATGGCACCGGTGGCCTCGCCGGCCTCGGCCAGCTCGTGCAGCTCGTCGATGAACAGGATAATACTCCGTTTGGCACCAACAATCTCATTGAGCACGAGCTTCAGGCGTTTCTCGAATTCCCCGCGGTACTTGGTACCGGCCACGAGCGCGGACAGGTCAAGAGAAATAACCCGCTTGTCTTTCAAGGTCTCGGGTACGTCACCGCGCGCAATCTTGTTGGCGAGCTCTTCGACGATCGCGGTTTTGCCGACGCCGGACTCGCCGATGAGGACCGGATTGTTCTTCGTCCGGCGCGAGAGGATTTGGATGACGCGCTCAATCTCGTGCTCACGGCCGACGACCGGGTCGAGCTTGTTCGCCCGCGCGAGTTTCGTGAGGTCTTTGGAAAACTGATCGAGCGTTGGCGTCATGGACTTCTCGCGCATGTTCTCCTTGTAGAGCCAGGCGCCGACCGCGGCAAACACAAAGCCGACCACGAGGTACGTCAGCCAGGAGGGGAGGGCAGGCACAGCCGCCTCCTTAGGTTTCGAAGGTCCGGTCGCCCTCGACGGGGAAGCTGGTGGTGGTCGCGGACTGGTTGATGGTCAACGTGATGATGGCGGCGACGATGACCGAGACCAAGACCATGGTCGCGGTGCCAAGAATGAAGGAGACGGCAACGCGCTGGTGGGTGGCAAGCTGCGTTTTCGTTTCGGTGGCGACCTGGGTCATAGGGCTAGAGGAGTTGCTTCCTCCGCAGGAATTCTAGCACACCGAGGACGGCAAAGACCAGCGTGGTGCCAATGAACCAGAAGAGGAAGGGTTGTTCGAGTAAGGGACGGTGCCGCGAGCCGAAGCCGAAGGTGGTGGCGGCCAGGACGAACGCGACGACCACGCCGCCCACGGCCAGGTAGCGGTTGAGCGACCGCTGCAGCGGCTCGGGGAGGGTGGCGGAAGCCGGGCGACCGTGGCGCCTGCCCACCTCGCGCCGTAGGTCGTGCCAGCGCGTGGTGATGGCGTCGCGCATGAGGCGAAGGCTGGCGGCGCGGTCGGTTGAGATGAGCGCCGGGTCGGCCCCAAGCTTCGAAAGCGGTTTCAGGGTCGCTTGCAGGAGGGCGTGGAACTCGCCCACGTTCCGGCCCACGAGCATCCGTTCCCGCGCGGACGTCCCCTCGCCACGCTCTGCGTGTGTGGCTTGGGCGGCGATGGCTGCCAGTGTCCGTTGGTAGCAACGGAGGAGTTGCTCCATGAGTGCCCCGAGTTTGGCAGGCGGTGTGGCTGACGGCCCGAGTGCTTGGAGCGCAGCGTCATCTTCCGGCCGCACGGGGAACCGGTGGTAGACCGCGACGACGGATTGAGGCGTGGCGAATACGAAAACGCCTGTGGTCGAGAGATCGCAGGTCGCACGATTGTAGCGCGGAGCAACCGCTGTGATAAACGTGTAGCCGGTACGCTTCACAAGAGTGGGCCGCAAGGTTTGTGAGGCCACCTGGTACTCGTCCGCACCGGCCAACTGCGGGATGACGCGTTTGAGTGCGCGCGCGGTCAAAAGCGTGGCTTCAGGAAACGTGAGCCACGGCGCAACGGCCATTACATTTTCCGATGATTTCATCGCGATTTTTGTTTTGATGATTCTTTTCGCTCATTAGTATAGCACACGACGAGACGTTTTGCAAGTGTGCGGAATAAAAGTTGAGGGCCGCAATCGAATTTCCGTTTCGATTGGGCCCTCGGATGGGTGCGGTCTTCCTCCGTTCGTGGAGAAAGAGGTCCTCGCTCGTCAGTGGCATGGGCGGAACCCCTCGCCGCGGGCGACCGAGTAGCAAGGGTCGTCCCGCGAATCCACCGTGCCGTCGCCGTTTCTGTCGGTCGCTTCGATGGTGAAGCGCGCCGACCCGATCCCGATCCACTTGCCGTCGTACCGCTGCCACTGGCTGTGGACGACGTGCTCGCCCAGCGAGAAGGGGAAGGACGTTTCGTGCCCGGGGTTGAGCACCACGGCCACGTCCCTCATCTGGGGATCGCGATCGGCTCTGTCGACTACGACGCGGATGGGAATCCCATCCTTGTTGTAGACGTACAGGTCGCCGAACGTGCGCTCGATGGGGAGCGCGTAGCCGACGATATCGACGACCCGGCAGGCGCAGGCGGGCAGGAGCACGAGGAGTGCGATGATGGAAAGGGCGATTCTTCTCATGACATTCTCCAGTTCTTTTGCGACCTGGCGGGCCGCATAAAACCTGACATTTACGCGACGAACAGAACACCCTATCACACCCTGAAAATAAAGTCAAGACCTAAGTCCGAGAGCGTGCCGCTCCATTGAAAAGCCGGCCATTTTTTGGTATACTGGGTGTACCAAAATGGAAAAGCCAAGCATTCCAGAGGGACCACCGATCCAGCCGAGACGCGAGCAGCCAGGTGAGCAGCCCGAGCATTTTCCTGCGTCAGAGCAGCCAGAGCAACGGCCAGGGCAGGCCCAGCCAGCGCCGGCCGAGCGTCCGGCACCAGCGCCGGTCCCCACCCCACTGTCGCCGGTACCGCCTGGAGCAAAGAGTTCACTTGTGCTTGAAATCGAGCACATCTTGGCCGAGGATTTGCAGGACGTGTACGTGCGGCTGTCGCCCGAGGACCAAGAGCGGTTTCGTCGCGAGGGCGAAGAGGTGGCCACGCGCATTGGCCGGCTCATCGAACAGGTCAAGCTCAAGACGAAATCCATTTTGAACCTCATCCGCGGCTGGCTCAAGCTCATCCCGGGCGTCAACCGGTTCTTCCTCGAGCAAGAAGCCAAGATCAAAGCTGACCAGGTTATCGCCCTAGCGCAAAAGAAGCGGGGCCAGCGATTGCACGCTGTGCTCCAGTTGGGGTTGTCGGTTGGGCCGTCGGCCAGCGCGTCGGATGGAGCGGACGGGTTGCTCGAGCAGCCCATCGTGCAGCTCATTCTGCTGGGGGTGCTCGCCATCGGTGTCGCGGTCGCCGTCATCGCACTCATCCGCCTGGGCTTGCGCCGATCGAACAAGCTGCCCTTGTCGCTCCAGCTCGTCATCCTCCGCGTGCTCGTGCCCAAAGAAGCGGGAACGAAAGAAGGCCAGCCCGCGCCTGACCCGAAAGAGCTCTTGGCAGCTGCCGAAACGCTCTACTTGAACCTAGGCAACATCCGTCCCGAGCAGGGCCGCAATGTGCTCCACACGAGTTGGCTGAACTTTTGGCATGGCCGGAATGACCAACTCTCGCTCGAGATCGTCTCCCAGAAAGGGTTGATCGTGTTCTATCTCGCAGTTCCGCGGCACCTCCAGCGTCTGGTGGAACAGCAAGTCCACGCCCAGTACGACAAGGCGCACATTGAGGAAGTGGAGGATTACAACATTTTTTCGCCGCAGGGGAAGATTGTCGGAACGTACCTTGGGCTGTCGCGCCGTTCGATGTTCCAGATTCGCACGTACCGAAAACTCGACGCCGACCCGCTCAATGCCGTGACGAACACCTTGTCGAAACTCGGTCCGGAAGAAGGCGTGGCCATTCAGTACGTCATCCGGCCGGCGCGCAAGGGCTGGCGGGCAGCTGGCCAGCGCGTGGCCCGGCTCGTCCAGCACGGCAAGAATTTCAACGAGGCCATGGCGGCAGTCGGAGGAGGTGGTTGGTCAGCCGTGGGCAAGGTCAGCGGTTCCATCTTCTCCAGCTTCAAAACGAAGTCCCAAGAAGAGGAGCTCAAGAAAACGCAAGTGCCGCCGTCGCTCACGCCCATGGACCAGGAGCTCGTGAAGTCGCTCGAAGAGAAGGCGAGTAAGTACGGGTTCGATGTGAACCTCCGCGTGGTGGTGTCGGCGCCGACCCAGGAGCAGGCGCGGTCAACGCTCATGAATGTCGTGAATGCGTTTTCCCAGTACACCTCCCAAGAGTCGAATACGGGATTTCAGAAAAAGCCGACCTTGCACAAAGCGCGGTTCGTGCATGATTTTATTTTCCGGCATTTTCACGAAGGCATGCGCTTTGTCCTCAATTCCGAAGAATTAACGAGCGTCTACCACCTGCCGCTGCCGACCACGGAAACGCCAAACATCCTGTGGCTGGCTGCGCGCAAGGCACCAGCGCCCGTCAACGTACCAACGGCGGGGTTGGTGCTGGGCTTGAACCGCTACCGCGGCGTCGACACCACCATCCGCATCGCGCCCGACGACCGCCGCCGCCACGTCTACATCATCGGCATGACTGGCGTGGGGAAGTCTGTGCTCATGGAGGAAATGGCCAAGCAAGACATCCGCGAAGGCCGTGGCGTGTGCGTGGTGGATCCGCACGGCTCGCTCGTGGACGCGGTCATCGGCGCGGTGCCGAAAGAGCGCGCCGAGGACGTCATCCTGTTCGATCCGTCGGATACCGTCCGTCCTCTCGGTCTCAATATGCTCGAGGCCGATACCCCAGAGGAACGCGACTTTGCCGTGCAGGAGATGATTGCCATTTTCTACAAGCTGTTCCCGCCGGAGATGATCGGCCCGATGTTCGAGCACAATATGCGCAACGCCATGCTGACGCTCATGGAGGATCGTGAGTACCCCGGCACCATCACGGACGTCCCGCGCATTTTCACGGACAAGGCGTTCCAGCGGTACAAGCTCGCCAAGGTGACCGACCCGATCGTGCGCGCGTTCTGGGAAAAGGAGATGGCCAAGACCTCGGACTTCCACAAATCCGAAATGCTCGGCTACCTCATTTCTAAAGTTGGTCGGTTCGTCGAGAACGCGATGATGCGGAACATCATTGGCCAGCCGCGCTCGGGGTTTGATTTCCGCGAGGTCATGGACAAAGAAAAAATTCTCCTGGTAAACCTGTCGAAGGGGAAGGTCGGCGAGGTGAACGCATCGTTGCTCGGGCTCATCATCGTGTCGAAGCTCCAGATGGCGGCGTTGGCGCGCGCCAGCCAGCCCGAAGCCGAGCGCAAAGACTTCTACCTCTACATTGACGAGTTCCAAAACTTCATCACGGACTCCATTGCCACCATCCTGTCCGAAGCGCGGAAGTACCGGCTGAACCTCACCATGGCCCACCAGTACATGGGGCAGCTCTCACCGGGCGGTGACACCAAAGTCCGCGATGCAGTGCTCGGGAACGTGGGCACGAAGATCGCCTTCAGGATTGGCGTCGAAGACGCGGAGGTATTGGCCAAGGAGTTTGCGCCGGTGTTCGACGCCTACGACTTGGTCAACCAGGAACGGTTTAACGCCTACGTGAAGTTGCTCATCAACAACTCGGTGGGCAAGGCTTTCCATCTCCAGACATTCCCGCCGTCGCCGACGAGCAGCGAGGTGGCCCGGGCGATTCGCGAGCTCTCGCACCTCAAATACGGGCGAGATCGAGCCGAGGTCGAGGCTGACATTCTCGAACGCAGTCAGCTGGGTGGCGTCAGCGGTGCAGCCCAGCCGCCGAGTCTTGAGCCGCGGCAGTGAGGAGGCGCAGAGGGGCGTGACCGTGTTTTTCTTTTTCTTCTTGCTGCTGCTCATTGGTATCTTTGGTACGCTGGCGTTGGGGGCGTACAAGGCCGCACCCTGGGTTCCGACGCGGCAGCAGGACGTGGAGCGAATGCTGCGTGCGGCCAACGTGCAGCCGGGTGAACTCGTCGTTGACCTCGGATCGGGCGACGGGAGATTCCTCCGCACCGCGGTCAGGCAGTTCGGCGGCCGCGGGCTGGGATTTGAACTGGCACTGGTACCGTACTTCATCTCGCGGCTCATCCTCTGGCGCGAGCTCCGGCGTGGGCAGGCCGAGGTTCGGTACCGCGATTTCTACCACGCTGACCTCTCATCAGCGGATGTTGTCACGGCGTTCTTGACCCCGCGCGCCATGCGCAAGCTCGCCGGCAAGCTGCACCGCGAGCTGAAGCCTGGTAGTCGCATCGTCTCGTATGCGTTCGCCATCCCCGACTGGTCGCCGACCGTGGTCGATCGTCCGACGCCGACGTCGACCCGCGTGTTTTTGTACCGTGTTTGACGGCCGGACCGGTTCAGGGTACAATCCACACCGTCACCCAAAAGTAAATAAACCTGAACGGAAACGACACTGCGTGGCAGGAGGTAACACAAATGCCCTCGTCCAACAACAAGATTGACGTCATCAAACAGTACATCGAAGCTGCCCAGACGAGCCTGAATGAGGCGCGCGAACTTGTCCGTGATTTGCTCGGGGAACGTCCGCCGATCACGCTGACCGACAAAGCGCGCGAGGCCGGCAGCGAGAGTAGCGTGGATGGCGCCAAGGTCATCGAAGGCGTCTTCGACGGCCAGAACATGGTGGGGCCAGACGGTAAACGCTACTCGGTCCCGGCGAACTACGCGTCCAAGTCAAAGCTCGTCGAGGGTGATCGTTTGAAGCTGACCATTTCCGTGGACGGCGCGTTTGTCTACAAACAGATTGGCCCAGTGGACCGGCAGCGGCTCATTGGCACGCTCGTCAAGGACGAGTTGACCGACGAGTACCGCGTCCTGGCTGGCGGCAAGAGTTACCGTGTGCTCCTGGCGTCCATTACGTACTTCAAGGGTGAGGTGGGCGACGAAGTGGTCGTGCTCGTACCGAAAGAGAGTGAGAGCAAGTGGGGGGCGGTGGAGAACGTGATTAAGGGTGGCACTGGCATGGCGATGCCAGAGGCGTCGGCGAGCGAGTAGGACGAGCGGGCGAATGGTGAGTAGAGAATCGCGAATCACGGGATGGTTGTCTGCGTCCTTGCCTTATCCATGATTCTTTATTCGCGATTCTTGATTCACGCCCGTCCCTGCGCTACAATGCCCCCGCCATGGCAGTGACGTTGTATCGGAAATACCGCCCGAAGTTGTTTGAGGAGCTCGTCGGGCAGCGACACATTCAGGTTACCTTGACGCACGAGATTGCGTCGGGAAAATTGGCGCACGCGTACGTCTTCACGGGCCCGCGCGGGGTGGGGAAGACGACCGTGGCGCGGCTGCTGGCGCGGGCAGTCAACTGCACTGGTCGGAAGGACGGCATGGCTGAACCAGATAACACCTGTCCGGCGTGCCAAGCCATGCTGAATGGTCAAGCGTTGGACCTCATTGAGATCGATGCGGCGTCACAGACGGGCGTTGATCACGTGCGGGAGAACATCATCGCCAATGCGCGCGTGGCACCGGCCAGCCTCAAGACCAAGGTGTTCATCATCGACGAGGTACACATGCTTTCGATCGGCGCCTTCAACGCGCTCCTCAAACTCTTGGAAGAGCCGCCGGACCACGCACTGTTCATCTTGGCAACGACCGAAGTCCACAAGGTGCCCGAGACCATTCTCTCCCGTTGCCAGCGGTTTGACTTTCACCGCGTCAGCCTGGACGCACTCAAGGAACGGTTGCAGACCATCGTTCGCGCCGAGGGTGTTCAGGTGGATGACGACGTGCTCGACGACGTGGCGCGTCGGGCTGAAGGGTCGGTCCGCGATGCTGAATCGCTCTTAGGGCAGTTGTTGGCCTTGGGCGAGAAACGCGTCACGGCTGACGTCGCGGCCATAGCGCTGCCGCGGACGAATGTGCAAGTGTTGCTCGATTTCTTCGATCCGTTTGTTCGTCGCGACCGGGTCGCGGCCTTGACCACGCTGAACACGATCGTGGAAGAAGGCGTGTCCTTGCCCCACTTTCTGACGGCGTTCCTCGCGTTCGTCCGCGGCCTCATGCTCCTCAAAGTGAACCCGGCGTTGGAGCGCGGCGGACTCATTGCGCTCGACGCTCAACAGGAGCAGGAACTGCTGGCCGCTCTGCCGTCTCTGACCCTCGAGGATTTGATCCGGATTCTGGAGGCGTTCCATGACTTGGAACGGCAGGTGAAACACGCGCCCTTGCCGCAGCTGCCAGTGGAGCTCGCCATTCTCAAAGCCATTCCGGTCAATGGAGCGACGGAACACCGCGCTGCCCCGCCACCCCCGCGGGTCACCGCGGCAGCCCCACCAACGCCAAAGCCGAAGCGGGCAGCGAAGAAATCGAGCGCAGTCACGTTGCCAGCCGCTGCGAGCACGCGGTCGGTGGAACTGACGGCGGTCGAACAGGCCTGGCCTCGGATCATCACCGCCATGAAGTCGGTCAACCACGGCATTGCCCTGTTGCTCAAGTCGGTCGCGCCGTCAGACGTGAAAGGGGATACGCTCATCCTCGGCGTGCGGTTTCCATTCCACGCGGAACGGCTGGTGGACGTGAAGAACCGGGCTGCGCTCGAGCGCGTGCTGGCCGAGACGTTGAGCACGCCCCTCAAAGTCAAGTGCGTCGTGGTGCCGCGAACGAACGCCGACGATGCGGTGGTCCAGGGCATTGCCGACGCGTTCGGCGGTGAAGTGCTGTAGCGAAACTCCGGGACGACCACTCCGGGGCAGGGGCTCGCCAGCCTCCGCCTACTAAGGCTTCGGCTGGTCCGCAGAAGTCCCGAACGCAGTCGAGGGACAAAGGCGGAAACCCCGATTACCAGGGCCAGCCCGCACCAGCCGCCCTTCTCGAACGTG
>JACPUP010000066.1 GCA_016192205.1 Candidatus Kerfeldbacteria bacterium | reverse complement strand
CGGATGGAACTCCAAGGAACACCTGCTCGGCGACGAACACGACGTATTGTTCCTCGACCTCCACGATCATTCCGCTCCAGACGAATTGCGCCAGCCAGGACGGTGTGGCGCATACGGCGGACGACTGCGGTTTCTGCGGCGCGAACACCGGCACCTTCTGCCGCACGGACGGCGCGTGCGCTTCGCCGACCGGGGGGCGGGGCCTGCTGGGTGATTACTACCAAGGCGGGAACTTCGAAACGCTTGTGAACGCTGACGTTCTTGACCCCGTTATTGATTTTGGCCCGCATTTCGGTCTCAACCGTCCCTATTTCAATACACTGCTCGCCCGAACCGACCGCGCCAATACGGCAGGACTGGCCTCGGTCCGTTGGGACGGCTACCTGAATATACCGACTGACCAACCGATCACGTACTACCTCGGGTGCTACAAGCAGTGCAAACTCTACCTCGATAACCTGACTACGCCGAGTCTCTCTGTAAATTTATTTTCTGGTGTCACCACTGTTACATTGACGCCAGGGTGGCATCGCATCCGTGTTGACTATCAGCGTGACGCCCTGAATACCGAACCTGGGTTGCAGCTGGGCTGGAAGCTGCCATCATCAGCCTGCACGCTGCCGATTGGCGGTACATTCCCGCTCTCTCTTGCCTGCGTTATTCCTAATGATGCGCTCGCGCCGTCCATTTCGGGTGGCAGATCCGGGATACAGCAAGTTGCTCCCTAGGCTCAATCCTTCAAACAGAACTTCGGCCACGCGACCCGCCTACGTCCCGCCGCTGGCGGGACTTCGGCGAGGCAGGTCGTATGGGGTGCCGTGGCGAACCCTGCACCACTCACGGTGTTCGGGTGCAGGGCGAACTCGGTCTACCCGCCATAATTTTTTGGTTGCAGGAGCAAGAACTTGCCCCACCGAAGTTTGATGCTTGCAACCATCTTTACCCAAACGAAAAAAATTGAGGCGGGTCTACGGTGCGGCACCACGGGGGATTTTCGCCCCGTCAACGAGACATCACGGTGAATAACTCGAAGGAGCCCCGCGAAAGCTGGGTTTCTTCGTGCTCGAGCGTATAGGACTGAAGTCGCGTCGGTGAGACCTTTCGAGCGACTTATCCGCAGAGGAGGTGGGAGTTGAACTGCAAGAAGAGGCCCGCGCCAGGAAAAACCCCAGCGCGGACCCATGAACCAACTCCCTACCCCCAGAACGAAGGCGTTAATCTTCATACCCGATGTCGCGGCGGAAGAATGCCCCCGCAACATCGATCTGCGCGATGCCAGCGTATGCCTTTCGCCGCGCTTCGGTCAGATCAGCACCCAGGCCGACGACCGTGCAGATGCGCCCGCCCCGCGTGACTAGGTCGTCGTCTTTAGGGGCGACTCCACCGGTAAAAACGAGGGCACCCATCTCTTCGGCGTGCTCGAACGTTCCGATGAGGCGGCCGTCGTCCACCCTCCCCGGGTATCCTTCCGAGGCGAGTACAACTCCGACCGCGGCCTCGGAAGCGAACTCGACCTCCTTCGGTACGTTCCCATCCATCACACCGAGAAGCAGCTCCGCAAGGTCGGGGGTGAGATACTCGCCTGCCTCCGACTCCAACCGAGGTAGCAGCACCTGCGCTTCCGGATCACCAAGCCGGCAGTTGTACTCGAGCACCTTAGGGCCCTCGCTCGTCAGCATCAAGCCTAAATAGAGGAATCCCTCGTAGGGAATGTTCATCTCTGCGAGGCCCTCGAGCGTCGGGGTGAGGATTTGCTGCTCGATGGTGTTGCGGAGAGTCGCGTCCACGACCCTGACGGGAGCGTACGCACCCATGCCTCCGGTCATCGGGCCGCGACCGTCTTCGTAGGCAGATTTGTAGTCCCGTGCTTCGCCGAACCAACCGAACGCCCGACCATTGACGAGCGCGAAGACGGACAGCTCATCTCCGAAGAGGCGCTCCTCGAGAACGACCAGGCCATGTTCATCCCGGTCAGCGTCGGTGAAGAGTGCACGCAGCGCCGCCTCGGCATGGTCGACGTCGAACGCGATGCGCACCCCCTTGCCCTGGGCTAACCCGCTTTTCTTGATGACCAACGGGAAGGACCCTTTCGTACGAACGGCCTCGATTGCGTCTTCAAAGCGGAAAAAGATCTCTCCCTTCGCGGTCGGGATCCGGTACTCTTCCATGAAGCGCTTCGCGAAGGCCTTTGAGCCCTCCAGCATTGCCGCTTGCGGCGTGGGACCGAAGATTGGTAATCCCTCGGCCCTGAAGACGCTTCGGATGCCAGCTACTAGGGGCTCTTCGCCGCCGACGACCGTGAGGTCGACGCGGTGCCCGCGGGCGAAGCTGACCAATCCCTGAAAATCCATCGGTTCGATAGGAACGCAGTGGGCGTCTTCAATACCCGCGTTCCCCGGGGCGACGAACACCTCCCCAACCGAATCGCTCAAGGAAAAGGCCCGTGCCAGAGCATGTTCTCGTGCGCCGCCTCCGACGACGAGGATGCGACGGTCGAACGTACCCATGATTGCCTCCTCGACAGGTGATTCGCTGCAGTATCTCTGGAGCGAAGACTGCCGGGGAGAGGATGAAACGAACTTGTCATATCTTACGGCAGCACAAAGAGTTGTCAACAGCGACGCCCTCATCGCTTAGCCTCGATCCACTCTTCCCCAAATCCTCGAACGATGGCAAGCTTTGAGAGCACCGGGCGAGGATTTCTTCGGGAAGCTCGAAATATTCAGTGGTTTCGAGCAACCAGGTTCTAATGTCCTCCCAGGTGGTGCACCATGTGCAGTTTTACGCGCTCCCTGTGAATAAGATGAGAAAACCGCGGTACCACACGGTTTTCTTGTACACAGGAGTAGGCGTAGAACAATACCTCCGCCACCGACCCCGGTGAGGCTCGAACCTTTTGGAAAAAAACCAGTTTTGAGGCAGGAAACTGGAAAACCAGAAGGAGCATCGCGGCAAGGAACCGGTCGAGGTTCAGCGGGGTTTGTCTGATGCGCGGTCGGAGCGAACGACCTTGTTCTCCCCGGGCTCGAGGGTGAATGGCACGAGGGTCGAATCGGTCCGAGCCCAGAAATGGGCTTCGTACACCCCGGCCGGAAGCTTGCGGAGCGAAGGCGTGAGCGTAAAGGGATGGGGTCCCACGGGGCCGTCGATCCGTTCGATCCAGACCGACATGATCTGGGGGGACCAGAGGTACACCGTTCCCGAGTCAGGCTGTACAGCGGGGCTGCTTGGCGTGATGTAGATCTTGTCGCTGCAACCGATGGCGAGGCTGGAAAGAGCGGTTAGGAACAACAACCTCTTCATTGTTTGACCTCCGAGTGAGTGGTGGTTCCGCAACTGGATCCGAGCCTGGGAGGGCTCCTGACGCTATCAGGAGCACGTGTGCCGTCTCCAACGATATTGCATGAGACGAGCCCATAACCCGCGAAACATGGGCCCTGCGCTCGCCTCATTCGAGGGATAAAAAGAACAGAAGACCAGCCACACCTTACACCAACGGGCGAGGTTGTCAACAGGGAGGAGTGCGGCACTGCACCTCCACCCGCCTAAACTCCGTTGGAGTTTTGGCGGGTCCACCCACCTGTACGCCTCGCAACATCTGCGGTAGGCTGTCTTCACGGATTACTCGGCAGGTTCGCTCTGCACGCAGAACCTCGGCCACTGGACCCGCCTACGTCCCGCCGCTGGCGGGACTTCGGCGAGGCAGGCCCGCTCCGCCGAAGCTCCGAAGGAGCGGCGGCGGGTCCACCCCGTTAGAGACCGAGTCTCTAACGGGGTCCACCTCTGCCCACTATCATAAGACGCCCCTTCGATGAGGGGCTTCGGCTCGTTCAGGTCGCCCGTCGCTACACCGCGAGTTCTGACTCGCTCGCGATCCCCTTCTTGACGAGGACTTTTTTCACGCGGTCATGGCTGGCGCGCAGGACGGTCTGCTCTTGGTGCCAGGTTTCGGTCTTTTTCGTGTAGGCATCGTTTGCCTGGCTCAGCTCGTCGATCTGCTGCCGGGTGGGGAGGCGGCCTTCGAGCTCCTTGAGATCATCTTTCGTTGCCACAATGCCCATGAGCGTGTTCATGGCGTCGCGGAACTCGGCGGTGGTGAGCGAGGTCTGTTCGTTTGGCATAGGGTAGAAGTATCGTAAGCCTACCACGTAGATCGGTCAAGGCTGTTTGGTCGCTTCAGCATCCACAGGGGAAAGTGTAGCATTGCACCTCCACCCGCCTCAATTTCTTCCTTGTTTGGAAAAGATGACGCCATGCCGTCGACCGTAGCAGGGCAAGTCCTCGCCCCTGCTATCGAGAAATTGTGGCGGGTCCACCCACTTACGTTGCTCGTCCTTCAGACGAT
>JACPUP010000067.1 GCA_016192205.1 Candidatus Kerfeldbacteria bacterium | reverse complement strand
TGGAACTTCACGGCGAACCGCCTGTGGACGTTCCGCCAAGCCGAGCTTGCGAAGTAAGCCTCGTTCTGGTAGAATCATGGCTGCGACAGCCGTGTCACACGTGGGATGTCCCTCCGTCGCTCGTTTCCTCTATGAACTTGACCGTCATCATCCCGGCGCACAATGAGGAGGCTCGCATTGGCGCGACGCTCAACGCCTACCTCCGGTACTTCGAAGCGCGCCTCCGGTTTCTCGTGGTCGTCAATGGGACGACGGACCGGACCGCCGCCATGGTCCAACCGTATCTCGCGACCCACCCGGGAACCGTTGAGCTCGTCGTGATACCGGAACGCATTGGGAAAGGCGGGGCGATTCTCGAAGGCTTTCAGCGCGCCACCACGGAACTCGTGGGGTTCCTGGACGCGGACGGCGCCACGCCGCCCGAGGAGTTTGAGAAGCTCCTGACCGCGCTCGACCGGGCCGACGGCGCCATTGCTTCGCGGTACAAGCCTGGCTCGCGGGCACAGCGGACGTTCCTGCGCTGGGTGATCGGCCTTGCCTTCCGGACGACCGTCCGCCTGCTCATTGGGCTGCCCTTTTACGACACGCAGGTCGGCGCCAAAGTCTTCCGCCGCGATCAGGTGCAGGCGATCCTTCCCGAACTCACCACCCGGAACATGGCCTTCGACGTTGAGCTGCTCGGTCTCCTGGTGCGGAATGGCGCGCGCATCGAAGAAGTGCCGACGGTGTGGCATGAGATCCCCGGTCCGGTTGGCGGCTGGCAGCGCACTCTTGTCCGCACGGGGTTCGAAATGCTCGGTTCACTCCTCGCGATTCGCAGGAAACTTCGTTCACCACACCACGAAACCTCCGCATGAAACGCAAACCCATTTTTGAACGGAAGAATGTGCTCGTGACCGGCGGCGCTGGCTTCATCGGCAGCCACCTGTGTGATGAGCTCGTCAAGACGGCGAAAGTCATCTGCATCGACAATTTTTTAACCGGATCCGAAGAGAATATCAATCACCTCCTCAAGCACCCGGACTTCGAGTTTTTGAACCACGATTTGAGCGAGCCGATCAACTTGGAGGACCTGCCCGAGCTCAAACCTTTCCAAATAGCCTTCCAGGGCGTGCAGGAAATCTACCACCTGGCCTGTCCGACGAGTCCCAAAGAGTACAACCGCTACCCCATCGAAACGTTGTTGGCGAACGCCCACGGGACGCGCAACGTGCTCGAGATCGCACGGAAATACGAGTCAAAACTCGTCCATACCTCGACCTCGGCCATCTATGGCGAACCACTGGAGAACGCCGCCTATCCCGAAACGTACTGGGGGTACATCGATCCGATTGGCCCGCGCTCGTGCTACAACGAGGGGAAACGTTTTGCCGAGAGCCTCGTGGTGAACTACCGGCAAAAATTCAAGCTCGACCTCAAGATCGCGCGCATTTTCAACACCTTCGGTCCGCGCATGAAACTGACGGACGGTCGGATGATTCCCGATTTCGTGTACAATGCCATGAAGGGGAAGGATGTCGTCATCTACGGCGAAGAAGGGGACACCTCCACCTTCTGTTACATCTCGGATATGATTGAAGCGCTGTTGCGGCTCATGAAGTCGCATGAGCAAGGGCCGGTCAACCTCGGCAACCCCGAAGTGTATCCCATCGGCGACGTCGCGCAGAAAGTGGTTGAGTTCGTTGGGACGCCGGCCAAACTGACGTACGAGCCGCGGTTGCCGTTCACCGCGCGCCAGGGCGTGCCGGACATCTCATTGGCGAAAGAGAAACTCGGCTGGTTTCCAGTCGTGCCGCTCGAGGAAGGATTGAAACGCACCATTGATTACATGAAAGGCATGCCAGCGGTGACGCTGGACGCTTTGCGAAAGGAGTAAGTTCGAGCATGGCCGAGCGCTACATCTTCACGTCTGAATCCGTCACCGAGGGCCACCCGGACAAAGTCTGCGATAAGATTTCCGATTCCATCCTCGATGCCATTCTGGCCAAGGACCCGTTCGGTCGGGTGGCCGTTGAGTCGCTCGTCACCACCGGCCTCGTGGTGGTGGCCGGCGAGGTCACGACCAAGACGTACGTCGATATCCAAAAAGTCGTCCGGAAAACCATCCATGAAATCGGTTACCACGATTCGATGTACGGTTTCCACGCGGATGACGTTGGCGTCGTCGTTTCCATCGACGAGCAGAGCTCGGACATTGCCCAGGGCGTGTCGCGCGGCAAGAAAAAGCTCGGGGCCGGCGACCAGGGCATCATGTTCGGGTATGCGTGTCGAGAAACGCCGGAGCTCATGCCGTTACCGATCATGCTGGCGCACCGGCTGGCCAAGCGATTGACGGACGTGCGCAAGAGGGGCGTGCTTCGGTACTTGCGGCCGGACGGAAAGACCGAGGTGGCGGTCGAGTACGTGGACGGCAAGCCCCGCCGGCTCGACACCGTGGTCATCGCCGCGCAGCACGGACCGGAGGTGTCCGAAGCCAAGCTCCGGCGCGACGTCATCGCCAAGGTCGTGAAGCCGGTCTGCAAGCGCTGGCTAGACGGGAAGACGCGCTACTTTGTCAATGAGACCGGGAAGTTCGTCAAAGGTGGACCGCCGGCTGACACGGGGCTCACGGGCCGGAAGATTATCGTGGACACCTACGGCGGTTCAGCCCCACACGGCGGCGGGTGTTTTTCCGGCAAGGACCCGACGAAAGTTGACCGCTCGGCCACCTACGCAGCCCGTTGGATTGCCAAGAACATCGTGGCAGCCGGACTAGCGGAAAAGTGTCTCATTCAACTCTCCTACGTCATTGGCGTGGCTGACCCCGTCAGCGTGCTCGTGAACACGTCTGGCACAGG
>JACPUP010000065.1 GCA_016192205.1 Candidatus Kerfeldbacteria bacterium | reverse complement strand
CGTATCGTCATCCTCGGTCCCCAGGGTTCGGGCAAAGGCACGCAGGCCGAGCTGCTCGCCAAACGGCTGCGCGTGCCGGCCGTATCCATGGGGCAACTGTTGCGTGACGAGAAGGCGCGGGGTACCGCGCTGGGCCGAACCATCGCCCGGCGGGTTGACCGCGGTCAGTACGTGCCGAGCTCGATTGCCATCCGCGTCCTCGAGCGGTGGTTCGCCCGCGGTCGAGCCACACGCGGCTTTGTCCTGGACGGCTACCCGCGCAAACTCGCCCAGCTCCGGCACCTCGATCGCTTAACCTCCATTGACGCAGCCGTGGTCATTGAGCTGTCTGATCGCGAGTGCATCGCGCGCTTGGCTGGCCGGCGGATCGGGCCGGACGGTCGCGTCTACCACCTACGATTCCAGCCGCCGCCAACGTCGGTGCCGCCGTCGAGTCTGCAGCTCCGTCACGACGACACGCCAGCCGAGGTACGCAAGCGCCTCCGCGAGCACCACCGCTACACTGATCCGGTCATTCGCGCCTACGACCAGCGGGGTCTGGTGCATCGATTCAGCGGCCGTCCGTCCATTGCGGTCATTGCCCGGCAGATTGCCGCGCGGCTCCTCGGCTAGCATGGGCGTTTTCACCACAGCCGGGGAACTGGCCGCGATCCGCACGAGCGGACGCATCGTCAGCGAAGCCTTGGATGAGGTGGCAGCCGCAGTGAAGCCGGGCGTCACCACGGCGGCCCTCGACGCCATTGCCGAGCGCGCGATCGTTCGCCGTGGCGGAACGCCGGCCTTCAAAGGCTACCGCGGTTTTCAGCACGCGCTCTGCACCTCGATGAATGATGAGGTCGTGCACGGGATTCCCAGCCCGCAACGTGCGCTGCAGGCCGGGGACATCGTCGGCCTCGATCTCGGCGTCATCTACCAGGGTTTCTACACGGACCACGCCGCGACCGTTCCCGTTGGCGAGGTTGATGTCGCCTCGCAGAAACTCATCGCGGCCAGCCGCGAGGCGCTCACCGAAGCCATCAAACTCGTTTCCCCCTCACTGCAGCTCGGGACGTTGGGCGCACGCATTCAAGCGACGGTGGAGCGTCACGGTTTCGCAGTGGTGCGCGACCTCGTCGGCCACGGCCTCGGTCGGCAGCTGCACGAGGAACCGAAGATTCCGAATTTCGGGGAAGAGGGAACCGGCGCGTTCCTCAAACCGGGGATGCTCATTGCCATTGAACCGATGGTGACCGCTGGGAAGTACCCCGTGCAGCTGGACGACGACGGCTGGACGGTCCGCACGGCCGACGGGTCGCGCTCCGCCCATTTCGAGCAAACAGTACTCGTGACCAACGGTCGACCGGAAATCATCACACCCTATGGCCCGCATCTTAAGCATTGATTTCGGCGAGCAGCACGTCGGGCTGGCCCTGGGCGACTCGGATGAGGGATTCGTGGTGACCAAACCAGCCCTGGTCGGCCTCGACACACCTTCGTTGTTCGCCGCGCTCGACCGGCTGATTGCGGTTGAGCACGTGGATGAGCTGTTGGTCGGGTTGCCTCTGACCCTGGCTGGACGAGCTTCACGGCAAACCCAGGCCGCGCAAGCATTTATCGACGCACTGCGTCATCGCCTGGCCATTCCGGTGCGGACGGCTGACGAGCGGTTGACCACGAGCCAAGCCCGGCGGGCGGGCGTGAGCGAGGATGACAGCGCCGCGGCCGCACTCCTGCTCACTGCCGAACTGGAACGGAGGAAGCACGCGTGACCTACGCTGTGGCCGCCACGTTGAGTTTAGTCTGTTCTGCGGTTCTGACACAGGTCGTGCGCACCATCGCGGTTCGGCGCCACATCGTGGACGAACCCACGGCCGCGCCTGACCGCAAGATTCATGACCGCGCCGTTCCGCTCCTGGGCGGCCTGGCACCGCTGGTGGCATTTTTCCTCACGGTGGGTGTGGTGGCCCTCGTTGAACCAGACCTGCTCGCTGGCATTGCGCCAGCCACGCTCTGGGGGCTCGCCATCGCCAGCGCGCTCCTCCTCGTTGGGGGCATCCTCGACGACGTGCGGGGTTCGAGTCCGGCCCGGCAGATTGTCTGGCCGATCGCAGCCGCACTCGTTGCCGTTGCGGCTGGTGTCGGCGTGGCGTTCATCACGAATCCGTTCGGCGGCCTCCTGTCTCTGGACCAGTTCACCACGACGCTGTTCAGGGTCGGCGGTTTTACCGTGGCGCTGACACTGTGGGCTGATCTGTTCGCTTGGCTGTGGCTTTTGGGCATGGCGTACACCACGAAGTTCTTGGACGGCCTGGACGGCCTCGTGGCCGGCGTGACAACCATCGGCGGGTTCGTCGTGTTCTTCGTGTCGCTCCGGCCTGAAGTGAACCAGCCCACCACGGCGCTGCTGGCGATCGTCCTGGCCGGGGCTTTGCTCGGATTCCTGCCGTGGAACTTCCACCCGGCCCGCGTGTTCCTCGGTGAGGCCGGTTCGCTCTGGACCGGCTTCCTCCTCGGCTCGCTCGCCATTATCTCCGGCGGGAAGATTGCGACGGCGCTCTTGCTCATGGGCATTCCGATCCTCGACGTGGCGTGGGTGATTGTCCGCCGCATGCGCGAGCAGCGCTCGCCCTTCCAGTCCGCTGACCGCAAGCACCTCCACTTCCGGCTGCTCGATGTTGGTTTCAGCCATCGCGGAGCGGTCCTGTTCCTGTACGGCGTCACGGGCGTCTTCGGCGTCAGCACGCTCTTCGTGAGCGGTTGGTGGAAGGTTGTGGTCCTGGGGTGCTTGGCGCTGGGCATGCTCCTGCTTGGATTCGTGCTGGTTGCCAAAGGGAGGAGGGCGCATGGGTAAACTGCCGTGGCTGCTGCTGGGCGCTGCCGTCGTGTTCTTCGGCGCAGTGTGGCTGTGGATTCGACCGGACACGTTGGCTGGCGCGACCCTGGCCGTCGGCGACGCCGTTTTCTCCGTTGAGATAGCCGATGAGCCGCTCGAACAGTATCAGGGACTGCGTGACCGTGATACCTTGGCCCGAGATCACGGCATGCTGTTCGTGTTCGAGGACGCCAGGGAGCGCGTGTTCACCATGGACGGCGTGCCCATCCCGCTCGACCTCATTTGGATCCGTGACAGTCGCGTCATCGGTATTACGGCCAATGTACCCCCGGCCGCGTCTGGCGCTGGTACGCGCTACGGTAGCCCTGAACCGGCTGACACTGTCCTTGAGGTGCTCGGTGGAGTCGCAGCTGCAGCCGGAATCGCAGAGGGTACAAGCGTCGAGGTAAAGTATTAGCTGGTTAGCTACTGAGCTTATATTGAAGAGGCGTATGCTAAACGCCCTCACATGCTAAAAAGCTCATGACCTTACTTCGTATTGACACAACCTTACGTCTCCCGTATCATCCTCATCGTTATGTTTGCCATCATCCAAACCGGCGGAAAGCAGTACAAGGTTTCTGAAGGAGCCACGCTCCAGGTTGAGAAACTTCCGACCGCCAGCGGAAAACCCGTGACGTTCGACCACGTCTTACTCGTCGCCAACGGCGATCAGGTGACGGTTGGGACGCCGACCGTGGCCGGCGCGTCCGTGACCGCCGAGGTCGTGTCTGAAGGTCGCGACCGAAAAATCGTCGTGCGGAAGTTCAAGGCCAAAGTCCGCTACCGCCGCACCCACGGGCATCGGCAGCACTACACAGAAGTCAAAATTACGGGAATCAAGCATGAAGAATAAAGAATCAAGGGCCCCGGCGATTCATTAGTGCGTCGGTGCACAACCTCCTTTTTGCGACCCCTATGTTCAGGCACGATGAACGAGTTGACGTTCAACGGGCTCGCATCGCCGAGCGCCTCGAACTGCCCCTTGCCGGTTTCGACCGCGGCCTTGGCGATCGCCGTGCGACCGTTGTCGTCCGTCGGGACCTGGACGAGGCTCGTGCGGATGGCCTTCAAGCCCTCGTCGTGGGCCTTCGAGAGGAGGCCCTGGTAGGTGACGACCTCCTTCGTGCCGACGACGCGGCCACGTGAGTCCTTGATCTCGATCTGACGGATGAGCTGGTCGGTCTTCATGACCGACACCTCCTTTGTCAAAGGGCGGGAGAAGCGAGATGTGAGAAACGTTGCAGCCTTGAGTTCAGGGTACTGAAGCTTCGAAAACAGGTGGACGGGGACGGAGGTCCTGAATCTACACCCTGGCTGTGGACAACTTGTCGGTTGGCCGACTTGGACGAATCGTGCCAACCTGCTACGCTCTATCTACGTATGCAACAAGAGCTATCTCGGAGGTCGTCGATCGTCTTCCTATTGGGAATGACGCTTGCCATCGTACTTGGGATCATTGCAATCATCACCCAAGTACACCCAGTCTACCCGTGGAATTACCTAAGTCTGATTGCCGTAGTTCTCCTGCCACTCGTCATCAAGTCAGGGATGCAACTGCTATCGGGAACTGCACGGCACCGAGCAATGCAGTGGTTCCTGACCATCGCTGCCTTCTTCGTTCTGATCTCTCTCCTGTACGAAGTTTTCGTCGTCCCGTTCGGAGACATAAGCGGGTAGGCAGAGTGGTGGAGTGGTGGAGTTGTGCTATCGCAGCAGGACCGTTTTTTTCGTTAACTCCATCCCAGGAACGGAGAATCGGACAAAATAGACCGACGCTCCGACACGCGCGCCTCGATCGTTCGTGCCGTTCCAGGAATACGCATGTCGGCCAGCGGGCAGAGTTCGGTCAATCAGACGTTTCACCAGCCCGCCCCGCACGTCGTATACGAGGACGCGAACGTGAGCAGCACGCGGAAGCGCCAGCAAGAATCCAACCGTTGCGCGAAATGGATTTGGCGTTGGTGGTCCCAAGGCGAATTGCGCCGGCAGAGTTGCATCGACCTCGGTGGTTGGGTCGTTTTCGAGCACTGGCAGGACAAGTTCTGCCTGGTTGTTCGATGGGTCTCCTTCCGGCGCTGCAGTGGGCATCGAGACCCGTATCTGGATCCGGTGCTCCCCGGCCATCGTCGCAGTCCAACTCGCCGCGAACGTGGCGGAGTCGCGTGGGGCGATGGTGAGATAACCAACCCCGATCCCTGCATTTATCGTTTCGTCGGAGAGCACCACTTGCACGGAGTCGGCCTGGGTCAACCCACTATTCCTGATAATAGCGGTCAGTGTCGTCGGTACGCCCAGCTGTGGCAGCGCTGGTGATGCAGCCAAGTCCCCAGGCCGCACTCCGATATCCGGGCGAGCAACGGCCGTGAAGCTCAACTGGACGCTGCGGAACGGGAGGACGCCTCCACCTGCGGTCACCGGTTGACGGGTTATGATTCGTGCTGGTTGCTCCGCTTCACGCGCAACGAATTGCGGCGAGCGGCGCGATGTGCTGCCGCCGCTCGGGGCCGGCGACGCGGTCATAGTGATCTGGGTGCACAACCTCCTTTTTGCGACCCCTATGTTCAGGACTCCCGACGCAGTTCGGCTTGGGTCCGCCGAAGCCGAATCCATTTCGAGGAGCAGTGGGATTCTTCCTGGCGCTGCCGCACGCGGCCCGCGTGCAGCTGATCGTCTATGACGTCCGGGGCCGTCTAGTGAAACGTCTAAT
>JACPUP010000013.1 GCA_016192205.1 Candidatus Kerfeldbacteria bacterium | reverse complement strand
CTCGCCCAAGCAGCGAAGGGCCGAGCGTCAGCGAGCGCCCGGAGCGTCGCGGCTGGCTGCCGGACTAGGGAGAGGGTGGGGGTATCGGCCTACCCCGCCGTAGGGCGGGGTGGCCTCAAGATGCCAACCTAGGTTGGCAAACCAAAAAGCCCCGAAGGGCATTGTGCCTCGCCATACTTCCAAATGGTAGAAACGGCTATCATTAGCCAATCTATTTGAATGAAAGTCAAAGGAAGCCCGACGACTTGCCAAGGAGCAAGTCGCCTGCTATACTCACGCTTGCATTCGACTTGGGTTTTTAAACGCCGAATCGCTTCTTTGGTGCTCACGTTAAATTGAGTCTCCAAGAGAATCGACGGTTAAGGAATACGTAAAGGAGAAGCAGCATGGCAACGTTTGACCGCAGCAAGCCACACGTCAACGTCGGCACCATTGGCCACGTCGACCACGGCAAAACAACGCTGACCGCCGCCATTTTGAAGACGTTGGTTGACACCGGCCACACCGCGCAATCGAAGAGCGTGTCGGACATCGACAACGCGCCGGAAGAGCGCGAGCGTGGTATTACCATTCAAACGGCGCACGTCGAGTACGAGTCCGACCAGCGGCACTACGCGCACATCGACTGCCCGGGCCACGCGGACTACGTCAAGAACATGATTACGGGCGCTGCCCAAATGGACGGCGCCATTTTGGTCGTGTCCGCTGCGGACGGTCCCATGCCGCAGACCCGCGAGCACATCCTGCTCGCCCGCCAGGTCGGCGTGCCGTACATCGTGGTGTTCCTCAACAAAGTCGACCAGGTGGACGACAAAGAGCTCATCGATCTCGTCGAAGTCGAGATTCGCGACCTGCTCAAGAAGTACGAGTTCCCCGGCGACGAGGTTCCGATCATCAAAGGGTCGGCCCTGAAGGCGCTCGAGGGCGACGAGGAGAACAAGAAGGCCATCCTTGAGCTCATCAAAACGCTCGACGAGTACATTCCCGAACCGAAGCGTGAAGTTGACAAGCCGTTTCTCATGCCGGTCGAAGACATCTTCTCCATCGAGGGCCGCGGCACGGTCGTGACGGGCCGGATTGAGCGCGGCGTCGTCAAGGTGAACGAGGACGTTGAGCTCGTTGGCCTGAATCCGACCTCGAAGACGGTCGTCACGGGCATCGAAATGTTCAACAAGCAGCTGGACGAGGGCCGGGCCGGTGACAACGCCGGGCTCCTTTTGCGTGGCACGAAGAAGGAAGAGGTCGAGCGCGGCCAGGTGCTCGCCAAGCCGGGCACCATCACCCCCCACACGGAGTTCGACGGCGAGATTTACGTCCTGACGAAAGAGGAAGGCGGCCGCCACACCCCATTCTTCAAGGGCTACAAGCCGCAGTTCTACATCCGGACCACGGACGTGACCGGGGAAGTGGAGCTGCCCGAGGGTACGGAGATGGTGATGCCCGGTGACACCGTCAGTTTGAAGATCAAGCTCATCGTCCCGATCGCCCTGGAAGAGAAGCAGCGGTTCGCCATCCGCGAAGGCGGCCACACGGTCGCCTCGGGCGTCGTCACGAAGATTCTCAAGTAACCAAAGCTCCCACCCTCGCTCCTTCCCATGACCCCCAAGCCCCAACCGCCGTCAACCGCACCGGCCGCTCCGGACGATGAGGTCCAGCAGAGGATCCGGATCAAGATCCGCGCGTACGACTACAAGATTATCGACCAGTCGACGCGCACCATCGTCGAGACGGCCCAGCGGTCTGGGGCGACGATCCGCGGACCAGTACCGCTGCCGACGGAGAAGTCTCGGTACACGGTTATCCGGTCGCCGTTCGTCCACAAGAAGTCACGGGAACAGTTCGAGATGCGGGTGCACAAGCGCCTCGTCGATATCCTCGACCCTACGCCGAAGACCGTGGACGCGCTCATGAACCTGAACCTGCCGGCTGGCGTCGACGTCGAAATCAAGATGTGAGCAGGGCATAGGGCGTAGGGCGTAGCGAACGACGGCTGTGCCCCGAGCCCTGGGCCCTGTGCCCAGAAAATGTCAAAGACGAATAGGTTCTGGGGATGACAATGTCCGTCATCCCACGCTAATCCCCAGATAACGATTCGCCGCTTCGAGAGACCCGTTCACGGGCTCGCCGAATGCTGGCGAGCTCCATTTTTAGAAACTCTCTCTCACCCCCACCGCACGCCATGAAAGCCCTCCTCGGAAAAAAACTCGCCATGACCCAGCACTTCCGCGATGACGGGACGGTCGTTCCGGCCACCCTCATCGAGGCCGGTCCCTGCGTCATCACCCAAGTGAAAACCGCCGGCCGCGACGGGTATGCTGCCGTACAAATTGGTTGGGGTGCGGTCAAGCATGTGCCAAAGCCCATCGCTGGCCATTTGAAGGATGGGAGGCCCGTGAAACACCTGCGGGAATTCCGGGTCGAGAAGCCCGAGGAGTTCAGCCGTGGTCAAGAACTTTCTGTGGCGCAGTTTTCCGCTGGCGAGACGGTCAAGGTAACGGGTTGGTCGAAGGGACGCGGTTTCCAAGGCGTGGTCAAACGCCACCACTTCAAGGGAGCGCCGGCCACCCACGGGCACAAGGACGACCTGCGCATGCCCGGCTCGATCGGTCCGACCGAACCCCAGCACGTGTTCAAGGGAACGCGCATGGCCGGTCGCATGGCCAGCCATCGCGTCACCGTCCGCGGTCTGAAAGTGCTGGCGGTCGATGCTGACAAGCACCAACTCCTCGTTTCCGGTGCGCTCCCCGGTGCGCGCAATGGATTCCTCATGATTACTGCCCAGTAGTATGGCGACGGCTCCGCACTACAGCGCCAACGGCGACAAGCTCGGCGAGATTACGCTCGACGCGAACGTCTTTGGCGAGGCCATGAATCGCGTGCTGCTCCTGCAGGCCGTGGTGGCGCAGCAGGCCAACGCGCGTGTCGCGCTTGCCCACACCAAGACCCGCGGTGACGTCAGCGGCGGCGGCAAGAAGCCGTGGCGGCAGAAGGGGACGGGCCGGGCGCGGCACGGGTCCATCCGCTCCCCGATTTGGCGCGGCGGCGGTACAACGTTTGGCCCGCGCAGCGACCGCAATTTCTCCAAAAAGTTGCCAGTCAAAGCGCGACGCAAAGCTATCCGCATCGCACTGTCGGATAAGGCCAGCGCCCAGGCGCTCGCCGTGCTCGACGCGCCGCCCCTGGCCCGGCCGAGGACGAAAGACCTGGTGGCACTGGTGAAGAAACTCTCGGTCAAAACGCCGACGTTACTCGTTTTGCCAGAGCGGAATGATACCTTGATTCGATCGGCAAAGAATTCGCCTCTCGTGACCCCGATCGCGGCGACCAGCCTCAACGTCGTCGACATCCTCAAGCACCGCTCGCTGATTGCCGTGACCGGCGCGGTTGAGAAGATTCAGCAAACCTTTGCCTAGTATGGGATTCCTCGACCGGTTCAAGTCCAAGTGGCAGCAGCGCCAGAAGGGCGCCCAGCCGAAGCACGCGGTCTCGAAGAAGGATCAAGACGACGAGGCTAAGCGAGCGGCGTTCCGCGCGGTTGGTTCTGTCGGCGCTGCTCCGAAGACCGGCGGCGACAAGGCCGCCTCGTCCGACCGCAAAACCAGCCAGCCTGGCGGCAAGGCCGGTGCCCCGAAGCGTCCGAAGAAGCAGGATACCGGGCCAGCGTACCGCTGGCTCGTCCGTCCCCTGGTGACCGAGAAATCCACTCGTTTGTCCAGCCGGAATCAATACGTCTTTGAGGTCCGGAAGTCCGCCAACAAACTCGACGTGCGCAAGGCCGTCAAGGCGCTCTACGGGGTGAACGCCCGGCGCATCAACATCCAGAACCTCTCGGGCAAGGATATCCGTTACGGCCGCACGCAGGGCCGGACGCGCGATTGGAAGAAGGCGATCGTGAGTCTCGAGGCCGGTCAGAAGATTGATCCCATCGAATCCTAACCTATGCCGCTCAAGCACTACAAACCAACCACGCCTGGCCGGCGGCACGCGTCGATCCTCACATCCGATGTGACGAAGCGCGAGCCTGAACGCGGCCTCATTGAGCGTCAGGCTAAGCACGCGGGACGCAACGCGCAGGGGAAAATTACCACGCGGCACCGCGGCGGCGGCCACAAGCGTTTCTATCGCCTGATTGATTTCAAACAAGACCGCTTTGATGCACCGGCCGAAGTCGTGGCAATCGAGTACGACCCGAACCGTACGACGAACCTCGCCCTCATCCGATTCCAAGACGGTGAGATGCGCTACATCCTGGCCGCAACTGGCCTGGTGCCTGGGCGCGCGGTCGTCTCGGCCCGGACGCCCGTCCCGGTGGAAGTGGGCAATCGCACGAAGCTCGAGCACATTCCGTCGGGCATGCTGGTCCACAACGTGGAGCTCGAGCCAGGCCGGGGCGGCGTGCTCGTCCGCTCGGCCGGTGCGGGCGCCCGGCTCATGGCCATTGAGGGGAAGTTCGCCCAGTTGAAGATGCCGTCCGGCGAAGTGCGCCTCGTGCCGAAGGATGCCATGGCGTCCATTGGCCAGCTCGGCAACGTTGACCATGTGAACGTCCGCTTGGGCAAGGCCGGACGCCTGCGCTGGCGCGGGATCAAACCGACCGTGCGCGGTAAGGCCATGAACCCGGTTGACCACCCGCACGGCGGCGGCGAAGGGGTACAGCCGATTGGGTTGAAGCACCCGAAGACGCCCTGGGGTCGGCCGGCGCTCGGCGTGAAGACGCGGCGGCAGAAATCCTCTGACCGGCTCATCGTTCAACGACGGAGGAAGGGGTAGTATGTCCCGCAGCCTCAAGAAAGGTCCGTTCACGGACGAGAAGTTGCTGAAGAAGCTGTCGAAGGTCAAGGCCGGTGACAAGACGGTGGTGAAGACCTGGTCGCGGGATTCCGTCATCACGCCCGCCATGGTTGGCGTGACCATCGGCGTCCACAACGGCAAAGTCCACGTCCCGGTGTATATCATCGAGAATATGGTCGGTCACAAGTTGGGCGAGTTCGCGCCCACGCGCAAGTTCGTCAGGCACGGCGGTCGGATGCAGCGCGAGGCCGAAGCGGCCGCCGCCGCGGCTGACCAGCCAGCAACTGACCTGCCTGTCGGCAAGGCCGGAGCAGCCAAAGCGGCCGAAGGGGAGAAGGAGAAGAAGGAGTAGCGTATGGACGTTCGCGCCGAACTCTCATTCCTCCGTGTCAGTCCCAAGAAGGTTCGCTTGGTGACGAACCTTGTGCGCGGGCTGTCCGCGCAGGACGCCGAGGTCCAGCTGGCAGTGCTCGATAAAGCCGCGGCTGGTCCGTTGACGAAGCTGTTGAAGTCTGCGCTAGCCAATGCGAAGCAGAATCACCAACTCGAACCCGAGCAGCTCTACGTGAAGCACTTTTTGACCAATGAGGGGCCGAAGCTGAAGCGGTACCGACCGAGGGCGCATGGCCGAGCGGCCATAATTCGAAAGCGTTCTTCTCACGTGACGCTCGTGCTTGGGAGCCGCGGGGCAGCGGCGCCGAAGTCCAATGCTGAAGCGAAGCCAGCAGCGAAGCAGGAGGCCCCGAAGTAGTATGGGTCAAAAAACGCATCCCAAGGCGTTCCGCCTCGGCGTCAACCAGACGTGGAACTCAAAGTGGTTCGCCCGGAAGGGCTACGCTGCGCTCGTGCGCGAGGACGTGCGCATTCGCAAGTACGTGATGACCAAAGTCCGGGACGGCGGCATTGCGCAGATTGAGATTGAGCGGACGGCCAACGGCCTCACGCTCACGCTCTGGACCTCCAAACCCGGCGTCGTCATCGGTCGCGGCGGCGCTGGCGTCGAAGCCTTGCGCAAGGACATTCGCCGGCTGGTCAAAAACCCGAAGGTGTCCGTGACCGTGAACATCCAGGAGGTGCGCCAGCCCGATCTCGACGCGCAGATCGTCGTCGGCACCATGGTGTCCCAGATCGAGAAGCGCTTGCCGTTCCGCCGCGTCATGAAGCAAGCGGTTGACGCCGTCATGCGCGCCGGCGCCCAGGGCGTGAAAGTGATGCTCTCGGGCCGTTTGAACGGCGCGGAAATAGCCCGCCGCGAAAAGCTCGTGCAAGGCAAGCTTCCGCTGCACACCCTGCGGGCGGACATACGGTACTCGCGCGGCACCGCCCATACCACCTACGGTACCATCGGCGTGAAAGTGTGGATTTACCGCGGCGAGATTTTCGAGACCCCTGCAATCGAGGCAGCGACAACGCCTGCCACGGCCGGAGCCCACGTCTAGTATGTTACAGCCCAAGAAAGTCAAACACCGGAAATGGCACCGCGGGCGCGTGACCGGACGCGCCAGCCAGAAGGTGGCGCTCTCGCACGGCAGCGTGGGTTTGAAAGCGCTCGAAGGCCGCTGGGTGACCGCCCGGCAGATCGAAGCGGCGCGGCGCGCCATCACGCGCTTCGTCCAGCGCGGCGGCAAAATCTGGATTCGCATTTTCCCTGACAAGCCGGTGACCCTCAAGGGGTCAGAGGTCCGCATGGGTGGCGGCAAAGGCCCGGTCGACCATTTCGTGACGATCGTGAAGCCGGGCACCATTTTGTTCGAAATCGATGGCGTGACCGAGAAAACCGCCCAGGAAGCCATGCGGCTGGCGAGCCACAAACTCCCGGTCAAGACGCGGATTGTCACCCGCGAGCGGCCCTAACGTATGAAGCTGTCCGAACTCCGTACCAAACATCCTCCTGAACTCACGCGGCTCCTCGCGGCCGAGCGTGAACACTTGCGCGACCTGCGGTTTCGCGTGAACGTTGGGCAGTTGAAGCACGTGCGGGAGATTCGCAAAGCACGCCAGTTCATTGCGCACCTCTTGACCGTCCTCAAAGAGAAGGAGCAGCATCCAGCCGTATGATGAATCGACGACTCATTGGCACGATTATCTCCGACGCGATGCAGCAGACCGCCGTGGTTTTGGTGGAGCGCGTGAAACTCCACCCGCGGTACCACAAGCAGTACAGCGTGCGGACGAAGTTCAAGGCACACAATCCGGAGAATCAGTTTCACACCGGCGACCTGGTTGAGATTGCCGAAACGCGGCCCCTCTCCCGCCACAAGCGCTGGATCGTGGTACGGAAAATCGAAGCAGGAATAGGGAATAAAGAATCTGGGGCGGTGCCACAGGAGGACGCCGTATGATTCAACCTCGTTCCATTATCGCGCTGGCCGACAATACCGGCGCCAAGTCGCTCCGGTGCATCCGCGTGCTCGGCGGCTACCGCAAGCGCTGGGCCCAGCTCGGTGACCTCATCACGGCTTCGGTCAAGGAAGCAGCTCCCCATGGCCTGGTGAAGAAAGGCGAGGTCGTGCACGCAGTCATTGTCCGCCAGCGCAAGGAGTTTCGCCGTGCCGACGGGTCGTACATCCGCTTCTCCGAGAACGCCGGCGTCATCATCGACCGCGCGTCCAAGGAGCCGAAGGGCAGCCGCATTTTCGGACCCGTGGCGCGCGAAGTGAAGACCCGCGGGTTCACGAAGATTGCATCCCTCGCACCCGAGGTGCTCTAACGTATTCCTATGCTGTTGAAGAAAGGCGACACCGTGAAGATCCTGACCGGCAAAGACCGAGGCAAGAAAGGCAAGGTGCTTGAAGTCTCGCCGCGGACGAACCGCGTGGTCGTGGAGAATCTCAATCTGCGCACGCGCAACGTCCGGGCCCGACGGCAAGGCGAGAAAGGCCAGCGGATCCAGTTCGCCGCACCCCTGCACGCTTCGAATGTAATGATGGTGTGCCCGAAGTGCAACCGGGCGGCCCGGCTGGGCGTCCAGCGAACCAAGGATCGTCTCGAACGGGTGTGCCGCCGCTGCCACGAAACGCTATGACGCGACTCCGCGACCGCTACCAGACCAAGGTCGTTCCCGAACTCAAAAAAGCCTTGAGGCGTGAGAATGTGCACGCGCTGCCCAAGGTCGTGAAGATTGTGTTGAACGTTGGTTTGAGTCGCGCGGCCAAGGATCCGAACGTCCAGCAAACCGTCCTCGAGACACTGACCCGCATCACCGGTCAGAAGCCCGTGCTGACCAAAGCCCGTCAGTCGATCGCGAGTTTCAAGCTGCGCCAAGGGCAAATCATCGGCGCCATGGTGACGCTCCGCGGCAAACGCATGGAAGAGTTCCTCGACAAACTCATCCACGTGACGCTCCCGCGCGTGCGCGACTTCCGCGGTTTGCGCAAGCAGGCGGTGGCCGCCGGCACGCTGACCATCGGCTTCAAAGAGCATACGGTGTTTCCGGAAATTCGCTCGGACGAAGTGGATCGGCTGCACGGACTCGAGGTGACCATCGTGACAACGGCGACGCGGCCGGAAGAGACCCTGGCATTGCTCACGGCACTCGGGATGCCGTTCAGCGACACGGCGGTTGAAGAGCCCGAGGGGATGTTGCCCAGTGAGCGGGCCGCCCAACGGGCGAGCCTCGCCAGCGGGCGGGCCGCCGCTGCGAAGCGGGAGAAAGCCGCCGCGAAGAAGGGGAAAGGATAGTATGGCGAAGAAATCCCAGTACGCAAAAACCTTCATCCACACGCCGAAGTACTCCACGCGGAAGGTGAACCGCTGCTGGCGTTGCGGCCGCAAGCGCGGGTACATCCGTGACTTCGAACTCTGCCGCATCTGCTTCCGTGAACTTGCCACCCGCGGCGAGATCCCGGGTATCCGTAAAGCCTCGTGGTAACCCTATGCCGATGACCGATCCGATCGCCGACATGCTGACGCGCATCCGCAACGCCCTGACCGTACGGAAGGCAACCGTGTCCATTCCGTACTCGCGCGTCAAGCACGAGATCGCCGAAATCCTCACCCAGGAAGGGTGGTTGAGCGGTGCGACCGTTGAGCAAGACGGTCAGCGGCCGCTGTTGAGGGTTCAGCTGAAGTACGGACCGGACGGCCGACCCGTGTTGCAGCACCTGGAGCGCGTCAGCAAGCCTGGCCGTCGCGTCTACGTGGGGCAGCACCGTATGCCCGTCGTGCTCAACAACATCGGGCTGGCTATCCTCTCGACCTCCCAAGGCATCATGACGAGCCACGACGCGCGCAAAGCGAAGGTCGGCGGCGAAGTGCTCTGCGAGGTGTACTAGTATGTCACGCATTGGACGACTTCCCATTCCCATCCCTGACGGCGTCACGCTCACGGTGTCCGGCCAGACGGTTTCGGCGAAAGGCCCGAAAGGCGAGCTTTCCCTCCCCCTCCACGAACACGTTACGGTTGAGGTCAAGGCTGGGGCCGCGGCCGTCACCGTCGCGCAGCCTGACGTGAAGGACGACCGTGCGCTCTGGGGCCTGTTCCGTGTGCTCATCCAGAACATGGTGACGGGCGTGACGAAAGGGTTTGAGAAACGGCTCGAAGTGCAGGGTGTCGGCTACCGGGCAGAAGCGGGCGGCAAAACCCTCAAGCTGTTCCTCGGTTTCTCCCACCCCGTTGCCTTCCCCTTACCGGAGGGGGTCGAGGCCAAGGTGGAGAAAAATGTTATTGTGGTGACGGGCATCGATAAACAACTGGTCGGAGCCGTGGCCGCAGACATCCGCAGCCTCCGTAAGCCCGAGCCGTACAAAGGCAAAGGGATCCGCTATGTTGATGAAGTGGTTCGCCGCAAGGCCGGCAAGGTCGTGAAGGCCGCGGGAGCCGGGAGCTAATCTATGGCTAGGGAACAGCTCATCAAGCGAATTCGCCGGACGCGACGCACTGTCCGTACCCGCGCGGGCGTCCGGGGTACGGCCGCGCGGCCACGCTTGTCTGTTTTCCGCAGCACCAGGCACATGAGCGCGCAGCTCATCGATGATGTCAGCGGACGCACGCTCGCGTCGGCTTCTGACCTCACGCTGGGCGCAACCGGCAAACCCGGCGAGCGCGCGAAGGCAGTCGGGAAGGCGCTGGCGCAGCAAGCCGCCGTCAAGAAGATTACGCGCGTGGTGTTCGATCGCGGTCGGTACCGCTACCACGGACGCGTCCAGGCGCTCGCCGAGGGTGCCCGCGAAGGTGGATTGAAGTTCTAAGGAGTACGGCGTATGAAGCATGTTGGACGACGAACCGGCGGCCGGAGGCAGCGCGATCGACGCAGCGAGCCAAAGGAATTTGAGCAGAAGGTTGTTGACCTCGCCCGCGTGACCCGAGTGATGGCCGGCGGGAAGCGTATGCGCTTCCGCGCCTGTGTCGCGATCGGCGACGGCAAAGGGCGCGTCGGCATCGGTATCACCAAAGGCGTTGACGTGACCATGGCGATCAACAAAGCGGTGAACCAGGCGAAGAAGCGCCTCGTGCGCATCCCCATGAAGAACGAGACGATTCCGCACGTCATTCGCGTGAAGTACGGCGGTGCCCAGATTTTGCTCAAGCCCGCCCCCAAAGGCACCGGCGTCATCGCGGGTGGACCGGTGCGCATCGTGTTGGAACTCGGCGGCGTGCAGAACGTCGTCGGCAAGATGCTCGGTTCACAGAATAAGATCAACAACGTCTACGCAGTCATGGAAGCGTTGCGTTCGCTCCGGCTCCCGGCTGACGTCCGGAAGCTGCGCGGCGTGCGTTCGGGCAGCAACCGTGCCCCGACACCGACTGGCCAGGAGTAGTCTATGGTGGGATTGCACGAATTGCCAAATCCAGGGCGAACGGCTCGCAAGCGGCGCGGCCGCGGACACGGCTCAGGCTTGGGGACGTACGCTGGTCGCGGCATCAAGGGCCAACGCGCGCGGACCGGCGGTCGTCGCGGGATTGCCCGACGCAGCCTCAAAGCATTGTTCCAGCGCATCCCCAAAGTGCGCGGGATGACCGTGGCGAAAACGACGAAACCGCAGCCCGTGTCATTGGCGCAATTGGTCAAACACTTCGACGCTGGCGCGCGGGTGACTCGCGACGCAGTCATCGCCAAAAAACTCTTGCCGCCGAATGAGCGCACGTTCGTCGTGTTGGGCGGCGTTGACAAACTCGATAAGGCATTGACGGTCATCGCGCACCGGTTTTCTGCCAGCGCACTCCGTGCTATACAGCAAGCAGGCGGACAAGCGATTCTCGCGCCGCGACCGACTCGCCGGCCCCGACCCCGACCGACTGCCGAATGACCTATGGTGGAGAAACTCTCCCAGCTCTGGCGCGTCCGAGACATCCGCAACCGGATTGTGTTCGTTCTCGGCATGCTGTTCGTGTTCCGCATCGCTGCGCACGTGCCGATTCCCGGTGTCGACATCGAAAGCCTGCGGGAGTTCTTCGGGTCCAACCAGCTCCTCGGGCTCTTGAACATCTTCTCGGGCGGAGCCCTGGAGAACTTTTCCGTTGTCATGTTGGGCGTTGGGCCGTACATCACCGCGTCCATCATCATGCAACTGCTCACCATGATTATCCCGAAGCTCGAGGAGATGCAGAAGGAAGGCGAGCAAGGCCGGCAGCGGATTAACCAGTGGACGCGGTTGCTCACCGTCCCCATGGCCATCCTCCAGAGCTACGCCACCATCACGTTGCTCAAGCAGCAGGGGCGGGGGATTATCGGCGAGTTCACCGTCTTTGAGTTCGTGACCGCGATTGTGACCGTCACTGCCGGCACCACGCTCCTCATGTGGATCGGCGAGCTCATCACGGAAAAGAAAATCGGCAACGGCATTTCGCTCATCATCTTCGCCGGCATCGTGGCAAGCCTGCCTTTGGGCGTCCAGCGCGCCATCGCGACCTTTAACCCGTCCCAGCTTTTCACCTGGGTCGGCTTCCTCGTCTTGGGCCTCGTGACCATCGCTGGTGTCGTCTACGTGACGGAAGCGCAGCGCAACATCCCCGTGAGCTACGCGCGGCGGGTGCGTGGCATGCGCGTCTACGGCGGGGTGGACAGCCACTTGCCCATGCGCGTGAACCAAGCTGGCGTCATTCCCATCATCTTCGCCATCTCGCTCGTGCTGTTCCCGCCGCTCATTGCGCAGTTTTTCGTGAACTCGTCCTCGGCCTTCATTGCGACGGTGGCGCAGGGCACGGTGAACCTTTTCAACTCGACCGGTTTCTTCTACGGCGCCATCTATTTCATCCTGGTCGTGGCGTTCACGTATTTTTACACAGCGGTCATATTCCACCCGCAGCGGATTGCCGAAAATTTGCAGCAGCAGGGCGGGTTCGTTCCCGGAATTCGGCCGGGCACGCAGACGACCGAGTACCTCCAGTACGTGTCGAACCGCATTATCTTGGCCGGTGCGCTGTTCTTAGGTGTCATTGCCGTGCTGCCGCTCGTAGTGCAGCGCGCCTTCACGGTGGGCAATCTGGCGCTCGGCGGCACGTCGCTGCTGATCGTCGTATCGGTAGTCATTGAGACCGTGAAACAAGTCGAAGCCCAGCTGATCGTGCGGGAGTATGAGGGGTTCTGACGGGAAGGGCATAGGGCATAGGGCGTGGGGCATAGGGATGTCTGCCCGCGCGCGGTGGACGCTCATTCTGGTCGGAACCGCCGTTACGTACCTCTTGGTCGGTCTGCTGGGCGTTGCTGCGCTCTGTTCCATTGGGCCAGAAGAACGTTTGGTTTCCTCCGGACAGTGCATGACTGACGCTCTCCCAGACGCATTACTGGTCGGCCCATTCTTGTTTGTCCTGTTTTTCATGGGACTCATCCCAAACGGCTGGGGTTTTATCCCATCCGTTGCAGTCATGGTGCTGGCTGGCTGGTGGGCGGTGCGGACGGTGGT
>JACPUP010000062.1 GCA_016192205.1 Candidatus Kerfeldbacteria bacterium | reverse complement strand
TTGGTAGGGTTTTTGTGTTGGGCCAGCGTCGTCCATACCGTGTCAGTATAGCACGGGAAGGGGCATGAATTTGGAATCTGGAATATGGGAGACGGGGTGAACCATACCCCAAATTCGATATTCCATATTCTACATTCGATAATTCCTACGCCCTTAAATGTTGCTCCACCCGGGCGGCGAGTTCGACCTGCGCGTCTTTGACAGGCTTTTTTAGACCGAACGTGACGTAGTGGCGGTTGCCGAGTGGTTGGTACGCTTTGAACAGCTGCAGGGCGTCCTGGGCCTTGGTCGTCGAGCAGAACGCGTAGGTTTCGCCCTCGACCTCGGCCAGCACGAGGATGACCTCGGCCCCAGCCGTGTTGGCAATGAGCTCGTCAATGACACCCGGCACATCGCGCAACGACGCGCCGCTCCGCTGCAAATCCTCTTCGTTGAGGGCAGTGAACACGAACCGCTGGTCAATGGCGGACTGGAGGCGCATCAGGGCCCGACCCCACAACTTGAGCGTGGACAGCGACTTCGTCTGATAGAGATTCTTGATGATGTCGTCGCGCCGGGCGCCGGACGAAATGAGGTGCGACGCAACTGCCAGCGAGCGCGGAGTCACGTTCGGAGACTGAAAACTCTTCGTCTTCGCAATCATGCCGGTCAAAAGCGCGGTGGCAATGTACTCGTCGAGGAGGTTGATCGACTTGGCCTGGTCCAGCAACTCGAACACAATCTCGGCTGACGACGAGGCGGTCACGTCCACGAGCGGCAGGTGGCCAAACCGGTCGTTGGCCGGATTGTGGTCGATGTTGATGAGCGGCGTGTGATAGAAGAACTCGCGGTTGTCATCGTACAGTTTGCCCAGCGACTCCAGATTCGGCGCGTCGATGGTGACGGCCAGGTCGAACGTGAACTGCCCGCTGTTCGTCGTCAGGTCCTTGGCTTCATAGCTGCCGCGTTTGGGCATGAGATAAATGTGGAGCTGGTTATCGCGCAGATCGTACGACAGCTCCTCGAGCGGCGCACGCCTCGTGTCAACCGTGATGACGAACTTCCGCAACGCCGAGACGTCGGTCAGAATCTCCTTGCTCTTCGGGAGGAACCCGTGACCAGGCGGCAACACAAACCCGGGGCTCACGACCTTCGCCCGCTTGCCCAGCTTCTGCAGCGCCATGTACAGACCGAGTCCAGCCGCAATCGCGTCTGAACTCGCGTTCTTGGGAAGGACGATGAGCGGTGTTTTCCGCTCGCGAATGAGCGTGAGCGCTTGTTGGAGAAGGGGGGTATCCATACTACGTTCCGGAAAGGTCGGCCGGGGATGGCAGCGACTCTTTAGAACAGGTCACTATACGAACGACGCCCTCCTGTGTCAAGGTTTTAGACACCGATGACGATTATCACTCGAAATTCCAAGGAAACCGAGGTCTTGGGCGCGCGAATCTCCCGGAACGTACCACCCGGTAGCGTGCTGGCCCTGCGTGGAGAGCTCGGCGCCGGGAAAACGACATTCGTGCGCGGGTTTTTGCGCGCGTTCGGCATTCGCCGGGCGGTCAGCCCGACGTTCGTCATCGCCAAGACCTTTCGGGTGCGGCGACGTGGTATTTTCACGATTATCCACGCCGACCTCTACCGCTTGCCAGCCGGCGGCACGCTGGCCGAAGTCGGACTAGCTGAAGCGCTCAACGACCCAACGGCCATCACGCTCATTGAGTGGGCGGATCGTCTCGTCCGGCTTCCGCGAACAGCCCTACGTCTGCGTTTCGCCATGCGCGGAACCAGCCGACGCGCTATCACGCTGCCGGCAGTACTCGCCACCACCATCCACCCTACCCGGCCGGGGCGTTCGGCTCGGGTTCGACGACGGACCCGCGCTCGGCATCGCGGCTGACCGCGTCCTCGACCACGAGTTTCTCCGGCGTGATGGAGACCACCTGTCGCCGGTCCACGATCAACAACTGCTCAAACAGGCCTGGCAGGAGCGATTTCGTCTTGACATAGTAGCTCACGACCTCGTGGCGGTCCGCATCGAGCTCCACGTCCACGACGCGGCCCAAGTGCTCGCCGCTCTGGGTCTCGACCGGCAGGTTATGGAGTTGGTTGAGGGTGATTCGCATTGGCGTCCTCCTGTCGGCGGAGCTGACCGAGCACGAGGTACTGTTGCGCGACGGTGAAGAGAATGGACGTGAGCCAGTAGAGCCCGAGACCGATGGGCAGACTCACGATGATGACGACAGTGATGATGGGGAACAGGTACGTCATCTGCCGAGACGTCATCGCTGCGAGGCGCTCGTCTTGCGCGCCGGCTACTTTGGGCGCGGGCGGGGCGGCAATCATCCGCGATTGCCAGTACTGTGCGACGCCGGCCAGCGCCGCGATGATGACGCTGCCGACGAAAATACCGGTCTGCGCCAGGTCGAGTCCGGGGAAGAATACCGTGTTGATCGGCGTGGAGGCAAAGGCGTCCTTCAGTGGACCGTAGAGCAGCTCCAGTTGGTCGGATTTCAGCAGGCCCGTTTCCGCCTCGGTCTGGAGGCCCGAGAGAAAAACTTTGTAGAGTGCAAAGAGGATGGGCAGCTGGATGAGCGTGGGGAGGCAGGAGGTGAACGGGTTGACCTTGCTCTCCTTATAGAGGGCCATGGTGGCGCGCGAGAGCCCCTCGCGGTCGTTCTGGTGTTTCCGTTTGAGCGCCTGGAGTTTTGGCTGGAGTGCCTGAATCTTCCGCTGCGACCGGATGAAGCTGGCTGACGGCCAAGCCAGAATGAGTTTTATGATAATGGTAAAAACGATGATGGCCAACCCCAAATTCCCACCCAGGTGCTGGTAGAGGTACATCAGGGTGTTGAGGAATGGCTGGTAGAGGAGGGTGTTGAACACGGGAGAAGGGGAGTGCGGGAATCAGGAATATGGAATGTGAACTCGCGTGGGGGGCTCTACTTTTCGCGTTCGATATTCCATATTCCAGCTTCGATATTCCACGTGTTGCTATCTGATCTCTTTTGGAACGGGATCCGCTCCCCCTGCCGACCAGGGGTGACAACGAAGAAGCCGTCGCATGCCTAACCAGAGTCCGCGTACCGTGCCGTGCGTCAACAACGCCTGGCGCGTGTACTCCGAACAGGTTGGCGTGAACCGACAGAATCCGTACGGGTGCCGGCGGCGGAACCATCCGTGGTCAGGGGAAAGCGTGCGTTGGTAGCCGTGGACGAGCGCGGCGAGGAAACGGTTCATGGGAGGAGAGCGTGAGAGGTCAACGTCCGGCGGATTTCTTGAGTCAGCTCCGCGGTGGTCCGGCTGAGGGCGGCGCGCCGGACGCGGACCAGGAGGGCCAGGCCGGGCGGAAGGTTGGATTGGAGGCCTGCGAGTGCCGCGCGGATCCGTCGTTTGACGCGGTTACGGTCCACCGCTCGCTTCGCCACGTGACTGCTGACGAGGATGGCGAACCGCGGTTGAGGCGCAGCGGTCGGGAGGACGTGGAGCACCAGGGTCCGACCGGCTAAGGATCGCCCGGCCCGGACGACGCGGGCGATATCCCGATGCCGCGTGAGCCGCTGCCCGCGCGCGAGCATACACCGCTAGACGGTTAAGCGCCGGCGGCCCTTGGCACGACGTCGTTGGAGCGTCCGGCGGCCACTCGGGGTCCGCATCCGGCGGCGGAACCCATGCACACGCGATCGGCGTCGCCGCTTCGGCTGGTAGGTTCGTTTCGGCATAGCAAAATCGAGGGAAAAGCTCCTCTATGCTAGCAGTCTGCCCTCGGTTGGTCAATCGTCGAGCAGCATGCTCACCATCCTCTCCACAGGTTCTCCACACGCTATCCACGGACTTGCCCTCCTCTGGGGGTAAGGGCTATGGTATAGTCCATTGGCGTGGGATTTCGTATGTCGAACAATGAGCTTTGGAAAGCAGTCCTGGGTGAGCTTGAGCTCTTGTTAAGTCGAGCGAATTTTACGACGTGGTTCAAAAACACGTTCATCACCTCGCGGGACGGGCGCAAGGTGGTGGTTGGCGTCCCGAACGAATTCACCAAAGCGTGGCTGGAGAAGAAATACCACGCGTTCATTACGAAAGCACTGCAAAACGTCACCAAGGAACCGATTGAGGAAATCCTCTACTCGGTGGAATCGATGCGCGATGCACGACCAGAGACTGAGCGGTCAACCGAGGTGGCGCGACCGCGTGTGGACGCAGTCACCGAATCCAACGAGTCAGGGTTGAACCCGCGCTATACCTTCGAGACGTTCGTCGTCGGCAAGCGCAACGAGCTGGCGCGCGCCGCGTGCTTCGCCGTGGTCGACAAACCCGGGAAAGCGTACAACCCCTTGTTCATCTACGGAGATTCTGGGTTGGGCAAAACGCATCTCCTCCATGCCATTGGGAATGCGTTCCTGGGAAAAGCACGCAACCAACGCCTCCTCTACACGAGTTGCGAGCAGTTCACGAATGATTTCATACAATCAGTCAAGAAGGGGACCTCGCCCGACTTCAAGGACCGCTACCGCACGCTCGATGTCCTCCTCATCGACGACATCGCATTCCTCGCCGGCAAAGAGGGGACGCAAGAAGAGTTCTTCCACACCTTCAATGCACTCCATGGTGCCAAGAAACAGATTGTCATCACCTGCGACCGGCCGCCGAAGTCCATCCCAGGCCTGGAGAGCCGGCTCCTGTCGCGGTTCGAGTGGGGGATGATCGCGGATATTGGCGCCCCAGACCTCGAAACCCGCATCGCCATCCTTGAAGCCAAGGCCCAGGAACGCGCCTTCCCTGTGGATCAAGAAATCCTCCAACACATCGCTTCTAACACACACTCAAACGTCCGTGAACTCGAGGGCGCACTCAACCGCCTCATCGCCTATCACGAACTCAATAACACGAGCCCAACGCTCGAGAGTACGAAGCAGCTCCTGGCATCGATTTCGGGTGAAGGGAGACGCAGTGGGCTGACCCCGAAGCAACTCATTACGACCGTCGCAGGCTTCTTTGACGTCAGCATTGAGGACCTCGTGGGGAATAGCCGGAAGAAGGAGTTGGTGACGCCGCGGCAGATTGCCATGTACCTCCTCCGCGAAGAGTTGAAGAGTTCATTCCCTTCGATCGGCAATGAGTTGGGTGGCCGCGACCACACCACCGCCATGCACGCCTGCACGAAGATCGCCGCAGTACTCGAGCGCGACGAACGGATGAAGCGCGACGTGCACCACATCCGGCAACGCTTGTACGTTTGATACTGTGTGGACGCCCTGTGGAAGAACCGCGGGTGGTCCCACGTGCTTTTCCCCAATGTTTACAGCCTCGTTCCCACTATCCAGAATCGATGAACATTCGCGTTCACACCTTATCCACACCCCATGGCGACACGCGGCCCTTTAAAACAAGCCCGGATATAGTTATCCCAGTTCCCCACACCCCCTACTACTAGTACCAATTTAATAGAACGCTTGTTATGAAATTCTCCTGCACACAGGAAAACCTCAACCGCGGTCTCTCGATCGTGAGTCACGTCGCGACCCGGAACGTCTCACTCCCGATTCTCAACAACGTGCTCATACAAGCCGAGCCCGGGAGCATCAAGCTTTCGGCGACGAACCTCGAGATTGGGGTGCGTTGCCTGCTGCGCGGGAAGGTCGAACGGGCCGGCCGGTTCACGGTGAATGGAAAACTCTTCGCTGATTACGTTGCGCTGCTGCCCAAGGATCGCGTGGACGTGTCGCTCGATGGTACAGCGTTGCACGTCACGAGTCCGGGGTCAAAAACGACCATCCGAGGCGCGTCCGCCGATGAGTTCCCGGTCATCCCCGAGGTCAAACGTGACCATTCGATGAAGGTGCCGGGCGCCGACGTGAAAGCCGCCATCACCCGTGTCATTTTTGCTGCCGCAGCCGACGAGGCCCGGCCGGAAATTAGCGGGGTACTCATACAGGCGCGCGACAAGACGCTCACCCTGGCAGCGACGGACTCGTACCGCTTGGCTGAACAGCGTCTCGACCTGCCGCAGGCCGTTGGCCGCGAGGCCAAGGTGATTCTGCCGAGCCGATCGCTCCAGGAGGTCCTGCGCACGCTCGGCGATGAACCCGTCGAACTGATCTTAGAGGAGAACCAGGCGCTCTTTGCCTATGACGACGTTGAATTGACCACGCGGCTGATTGAGGGACGGTACCCCGACTACGCGGAGATCATCCCGGCGTCCCACGAGACCACGCTCGAGGTCGGTCGGGGCGAGCTCATCAATGCCGTCAAACAAGCCAGCCTGTTCTGCAAGCACGGCGTGTACGATGTCACACTCGAGAGTGACGGCGAAAAAAAACTCGTGGTGCGCGCCGCCAACACGCAAGCTGGCGAGCACGAGACCGAACTGACGGTGAAGGGGACTGGCGGGGCGACTTCCATTGTGTTCAATTACCGGTATCTGCTCGATGGGCTCGGGGCCATGCCGACTGACACAGTCGTCCTCGAGCTGGGGTCGTCCTCGAGCCCGGGCCTGCTCCGGTCCAAGGGCGCACGGGGCGGCCTCTACCTCATCATGCCGATTCGGCAGTAGGGATGTTCCGCCCGCTTGCCTCGCTCCTTGCCAGCGCTGTCCGTCGCATCGGCGCAGAGCAGTACCTCGAGGCGCAGGCAGTCCTGACAGCTGCCAACCAGGCGCTCGCGCGCATCGAACACGCCCACAGTGCCCGCGCCTATCGCTACGCCAGAGGCCGCCTCTGGGTGGCAGTGGCGCACCCCGGCGTGGCCGAACTCATTCAAGGACAGCGGGGCACGCTCCTCGATGAGCTGCGGGCGGCGTTTCCACGGCTGCCGTTTACCGGCCTGCAGTTTACGACCCGACGGTAATCGTCAGGAAGTCCGTGGTGAGTTCGCCGCTGCCCCCGACGAGCGTGAGCGCGAGCGTATGCGTTCCGGCTGCGAGGTCGGTAAGCGTGAAGGCCACCTGCTCGCCACCCGGGTTGGTGACGCGCTGGAGCTCATTCGTTGTGCCATTGGTTCGCTCGACGAGCGCAACGGTGGTGACGCCGGCCGGGTCTTTGGCAACGGCGCGGACGGCCAGTGGTGTGCCAGCTGCCGCGGTAGCGCCCGGCTTGGGTTCCAGGAAGTAGAGCGTTTGGTTTGAGCCCGTCGCCACATTGATGGATTCAGAAATCGTGCCGACGTTCTCCAGCGCGTCGATGAGGTGAGCGGTGAGCGTGTGGAAGCCGGTCCCGACCCCGACCGTTGAAAGGGTGGCGGGAAACGACGGCGCGGCCGAGCTGCTGCCAAGCAACGCGTCGTCGAGGTAGTATTCAACCCGCGTGATGGACTGTGGACCGTTGGCACCCACCGAGGCGGTGAAGGAGGTGCCGACCGTGGCGCTGGCTGCGGGCGTCAGGAACGAGCCGGTCGGGAGGTTTTCGCTGCTCCGCAGACTGCACGACTCGAGTTCCGGGATCGTAATCTCAAACTCCTCGCCCAGCCAGGTGGCGACACCACGCTCCCAGCGTTTGTACATCGGGTCGTCGGCAATGTTCTCGGGCGGCGGGCCGTCCGGATCTTCCGGATTGACGTAGTGGAGGATGGAGTGCGCCTGTTCGACCGTGATGGTATCGACGAACGCGGCCGGCCAGGACGCGCGGCACTCACTCGGAATGCGCTTGCGCGTGACGCGATCGACCTCGTAGGTATCGCCCGTTGGAATCTCTCCGCGGAGGATGGGTTTTTTCGCCTCCGAAGCCTTCGGCGCCTTGAATGATTGTGCTGGCAGCTGTAATGCAGCGTGCGCGCGGGTCATGAACGCGTTCCAGATGGGGGTGGCCACGTAGGACCCGTCCGCACCCTCGGCCATCGGACGGTTATCATTGTTGCCAACCCACACGCCAGCCACCAGCTGCGGGGTGAAGCCGATGGTCCAGCCGTCGCGCCAATCGTTGGTCGTGCCGGTCTTGGTCGCTACCGGCCGGTCCGGCAGCACGAGTTTGTTCCGCGACCCGAAGATGAACGAGCGGGCGGCGTTATCAGACAAGATATCGGTGACCTGACGCGCGGTTTGTCGATTTAAGACCCGCTGCTCCTCGGGCGGCTTGAACTCCTCCAGCGCCTTACCCTTCGCGTCTTCCACCCGGAGGATGGCGCTCGTGGGAAGACGCTGCCCCTCGCGAGCGAGCGTTCCAAAGGCGCCAACGTGGTCGAGGAGCCTCACCCCTGCGCCGCCTAACGCCAACGCCAACCCATACTCTTCGGCCGGTTTGAAGGTGGTGTAGCCCAGCGCATTGGCCAGGTCGACCACCCGAGGGATCGTGGCGAGGTAGAGGGCTTTGACCGCCGGAATGTTCAGCGAGCCAGCCAGGGCCTTGCGCATGGCCACCGGCCCCCGCTCTTTGCCGTCGTAGTCCACGGGAATGTAGGCTGTGCCACTGCCATCGTCGCCGAAGTTCGTGCGGACGTCGTAGAGTATCGTCTCGGGCGTGAATCCTTTCTCGAAGAGCGTCGCGTACACGAACGGTTTGAACGAGGAGCCAGGGTTGCGTTCGCGCAGAACCACATTGACGTTGCCGTCATGCTCCTCGTCGAAGTAGTCGCGCGAGCCAACCATCGAGAGAATCTGCCCGGTCTCCACATCGAGCGCCACAAGCGCTGCGTTCTCGCCCCGAAACTGCGTCTCGTTTTTCTCTGCGCCGGCCTTCACCTCCTCTTCGGCAATGCGCTGAAGGTCCATGTCGAGCGTCGTGACGACCTTCAGCCCGCCCCGCTCGATTTCCGTGGTGGAGTAGCGTTCACTCAAGAGGTCGGAGACGTAGAAGACGAAGTGGGGAGCCAAAATCGCTTCTCGCTTCGTCTGAAAAACAATCTGTTCTGCCTTCGCGGCATCCGCTTCCTCCTGGGTGATGTACCTCTGGTCAGCCATGAGTTGAAGGATGTAGTGGTGCCGGGTCGAGAGCTGTTCCAGGCGGTTACCGTAGGGAGAGTAGTAGGTTGGCGCTTGGGGGAGCGCGGCCAACAGCGCGGACTCGGCCAACGTCAGTTCGGAGACATTCTTCCCGAAGTAGCTCAAGGCCGCGGCCTGCACGCCGTAGTTGTTGGCGCCGTACGGGATTTCATTGAGGTAGAGCTGGAGGATTTGGTCCTTGGTGAACTTCCGCTCCATCTGGAACGAGAGGACGAGCTCCTTGATTTTCCGGGTGAGCTTCTTCTCGCCCGTCAGGATGGCGTTCTTCACGAACTGCTGGGTGATGGTGGAGCCGCCCGGCCGCCGCCGCCCGGCCGAGATGACGTTGACCCAGGCGGCGCGCAAGAACCCCGTCACGGAAAAGCCGTGGTGGGTGTAGAAATCCTTATCCTCGATGGCGATGGTCGCGTGTTTGAGCGCGTCGGGGATGTCACTCAAGGGGATGATGGTGCGTCGCTCGTCGCCGTGGATTTCGTACAGGAGGGTGGTGCCGTCGCGGGCGTAGATGCGCGTGCTCTGGGCCACTTCGCGCTCGAGTAATTTGCCCGGGTCCGGCAGGTCGCGGGAGTAGTAGGCGAACACGCCGACGACGCCAATGCCGAACACGAACACGAGCCCGAGGCCGATGGTGAGGACTTTGCGGGCGGTGAGTCGTCGCAGCCACCGGCGCGGACGACGAGGCTCCCCGGCGCTCGAGCGCGGCGTATGGATATTGCCGTGGCGTCGTCCGGCGAGTCGGAGTTGGGGAATAGGCATGCGAGAGGTGGAAGACGGAATGGGGAATAGGGAATTTCGAATATCGAATGGGAATATTCTTACTCGTCCCTGATCCAGATTCCGTATTCGATATTCCGCATTGCAGCTTCCGCATCCCCCGTCTACGCGCTACGGTCTACGGACTCCGCACTCGGAAAAGCGCTGTTCACTGTACCAGGTTCGTGCTACCATTTCAATATGCGTACGGACGAGACGATCGACGCGCTCCTTGGTCGCGGCGTGACCGAGGTCATTGAGCGTGAGCACCTTGTGCAGAAGCTCCGCTCGGCCGCCCGCCCGCTGCGCGTGAAGCACGGCGTGGATCCGACCTCGAACGACCTCCACCTCGGCTACACCGTGGTCTACCGAAAGCTGAAGGCATTCCAAGACGCCGGGCACACGGTCGTCTTCCTCATCGGTGATTTCACCGCCCGTTTCGGCGATCCGAACGATCGACTCGAGACGCGGCGACTGCGGACGGCCGCGGAGGTCGAGGAGGCGGCGCGCAGCTACCTCGATCAAGTCGGGCTCATCCTCGACCTGCACAAGACGGAAATCCGCCGCAACAGCGAGTGGTACGATGCGATGCCAGCCGAAGCGTTGCTGCGGATCATGAGCCACTTCACTGCGCAGCGCATGCTCGAGCGCGATATGTTCGTCGAGCGGATGAAGAAGGGAAAGGAGATTCGTCTTCAGGAGCCGATCTACCCCGTCCTCCAGGCGTACGATTCGGTCATGCTCAAAGCTGACCTCACCGTCATCGGGTCTGACCAGGCGTTCAACGAACTCCAGGCGCGGGAGCTGCAGCGCGACTATGGCCAGGAGCCACAGGACCTTGTCTTGATGCCGCTCCTACGGGGTACGGACGGCCGGCGGAAGATGAGCCAGTCGCTCGGCAACGCCATCAGTATCAACGAGCCAGCCGGCGAAATGTACGGGAAAATCATGTCGATTCCCGATGCCCTCATCGGCGAGTACTTCCGCTTGTGCACGGATGTGCCGGAGGCTGAAGTGAAGGGACACCTCAAATCCATCCGGGCGAAGAAGTCGAACGCTCGGGTGGTAAAGGCCACGCTGGCCGAAGAGATTGTGGCGATGTACTGCGGTCGGGCTGCTGCCAAGGCTGCGGGCGAAGAGTTTACCACCGTGTTCCGCGGCAAAGGACAGCCGAACGAGATGCCCGAGGTGGAAATCCACGGGGCCGGCCACAACCTCCTCGATCTGCTCGTCTCGCAGAATCTCGTTACCAGTCGTTCAGCCGGCCGGCGGCTCATGGAACAGGGCGGCGTCCGCCTGGATCAAGAGCCCGTGACCGACTGGGGTGCGCGGGTGGACTTGAAGGACGAGTCGGTGCTGCAGATCGGACCGAGGAGGTTTTATCGGATACGAGTGAGGGGGTAGGAAGAGAGCTTATGAGCTTGTTAGGTCGGTAGACGCGGCGTTCTCAAAAAGCTAAGAAGCCGATAACCTAACTCCTCGTTCGATAAAATTTTGCTGCTGCCTCCGGCGCAATCGTGTTGACAATCAACCGCGAACCCAGCTCCAGCCCAGCCCAGACATCCCGGCGTGGCGCCATGCGGAGATAGAGGTGCTCGCGCCGGTCGCGGACGTTTTGGTGCAGGTAGAGATTATAGGGCAGCTCGAGCGTGCTCACCCGCGCGAGCAGCCGTTGGAGCAAACGGGCCATCTGCATCCGCTCGGCGCGGCCTAAGAGCGCGATGTTGTCGATCTGTCGCTTCGGCATGATCCACGCTTCGTAGTTGTAGGATGAGGCGTAGGGCGTGAAGGCAACAAAGTCCTTCGTTTCCGTGATCCAGCGCGGGCCGCCGCGCTCGAGTTGAATCAGGTGCTGGTAGTAGGAGATGCCATGGGTGATGCGGTATGCCTGTGCCCGGACGAGCTTACTGTTGATGTGCGGCGGGATGAATTCCGAAGCAAAAATCTGCGAGTGGGAGTGGGCGATCGAGGCGCCGGCCCGACCGCCGCGGTTCTTGAAGATGAGGATGTACCCGATCTTCGGGTCTTTCATGAGTGCCCGAGAGCGCGTGCCGTAGACGCCGAGGATGTCTGCCACGTGGCTGACGGGGAGTTCGGACATCTCGACGTTGTGCTCGGGCGTGTCCACGACCACCTCTTGGTAACCGTACGCTTTGGGGTTTTTTGGGCTGACGACCGGGAAGATGTTGCGGATGACGTTGACGCGCCAGTGGCGGGCACTGCCGACGCGCGTCAAGGATTTCACACCCCTAAGGTTTTCTGGGCAGAAAACGCAGGACGCCTTGAGGGTCGGCTCGGCAACTGCCTCGCGATGGAAATCGTGCGGTCGCTGGCTGCGACCGGGTGCGATGATGACGGCGCGATCGTGGATTTCGTCAAGGCGGATTTCGGAGCGCACAGCGGAGGGGATTAACTGGTTAGCTTTTTAGCTCGTTAGGTTTACGAACGCACTCCCCTAAGCAGCTAACAAGCTAACGACCTAACCACCCCTAGCCTATCACCGACGACGCTTCGGAGAAAGTCCTTTCCCTGCGGACATGAGTTTATCGTAGAGCGCGCGGTAGGTTGCCGCCGACCGATCCCAGGAAAAGACCTGCCGCATGCCCCGCTCGACCGTCGAGCGGAAACGCTCCCGGTCGGCGTAGAGCGTCACCGCGCGATCAAGGGCTTGTTGGAACGCGCTTGGGGTGAAGTCGCGGAAGACAATGCCCGTGCCCTGCGCCTCACCGATGTCGGTGACGGTGTCTTTGAGGCCGCCCGTGGCCCGGACAATCGGCACAGCGCCGTAGCGCAGGGCAATGAGTTGCCCGAGTCCGCACGGCTCAAACCGTGATGGCATGAGGAAGAAGTCGCTACCGGCGTAAATCTGCTGGGCGAGGGTGGCGTCGAACCCGATGACCGCGGTAGCGTTGGGCAAAGCATCTGCGAGCGCGCGCACCTCGTCTTCGTACGTGCTGTTTCCTTTTCCGAGGACAACGAGATTCGCGTCATGGTGGGCGAAGAACTGGCGTGCCCCTACGATGAGCTCGCTCCCTTTTTGGTCGGTGAGCCGGCCGACAAAGCCGAACACCGGCCCGTTCCCCAAGAGCTTGAAACGCTTGAGGAGTCGGACGCGATTCTCCTGCTTGCCGTCGAGGTGGTCGGCGTCGTAGGGGGCGACGGCCGGGTCCTGGGCCGGGTTGAAGCGCTCGCCGTCGATGCCGTTGAGGATTCCGGACAGGTCATTCCGACGTTTCTTCAGTAATCCCTCCAGTCCGAGGCCGAGTTCGGGCGTGAGGATTTCCTGCGCGTACGTCGGCGAGACCGTGTTGAGCTTGTCGGCGGTGGAAATCCCGAGGCCGAGGAGGGAGAGCTTCCCCTGTCCGTCGCCGGTAAGTTCCGGCAGTTCGTCGTCTTTCAAGCACAGAAATTGTCGAACCTCCTGCGCGTTCCAGAGCCCCGGCATGGCCAGGTTGTGGATGGTCAGGAGGGTTTTGACGCGGCCGCGGGTGAGCAGCGGGAGCAAGCTAGCCTGCCAATCGTGGCAGTGGAGGATATCCGGCGTCCACCGGCGGCGCTGGACGTAGGCGCTGACCGCCAGCTGGAAAACGAGAAAGCGCCGCATTTCTGCCCAGAGGGCCTCGGGCGTTCCTTCCTCGAAGTAGATGGGACCGCGCGAGAGATACCCTCCGTGCTCCAGGAGGATGAGCGGGACCTGGGCGCCAGGGAATGTCCCCTCCCAGACCCGAATGACCACCGGCCCCTCGCCGACCGTGACGTTGAGCGGGCCTTGTTCGTTCGCCTGGAGTTTCCCCAGGTCGATTTGCTCGTAGCGCGGGAGGATGATGCGGACGTCAACGCCAGCCCTCTGCAACGCAATTGGCAACGCGCCGACGACGTCAGCCAGGCCGCCGACCTTGGCGATGGGCGTCATCTCGGCAGCGGCAAACAGAACCCTCATCGGGAAAGAAGAATCGAGAATAAAGAATAAGGAGTAACGAGGGATGGAGGGTGACACTGCGAGTTTCGAGTCAAATGGTCTATATCCGTCATTTGGAATTCGCTATTCATTATTCACGATTCTTTTTCCGGCCAGGACCGCGCGGACGATGCGCTCGGACACTCGTTCCAGAGCAATGAAGTCGGCGCGGTTGCTGGCGAAGCGGAGGTTGATGACGTTGAACACCGCGTGAACGAACACGGTGGTCGTCCAGAGCTCCTCGAAACGGGGGTAGGTAGACCAGGTGCGGGCGAACGAACGGTGGAAGGCGCGCTGCCAGGCTGGGCGGTCGTGTGCGCGCAACCAGACCGTAGCCGGATCACTCGTCGGCACGCTCCAACCGATGTTCTCCCAGTCAATGAGTCGGCGGCGCGAGCCGTCGATGAGGATGTGCGGCCCGTAGAGTTCCTGGTGGCCGAAGACGCGGGGCGCGTGGTCGTACGTCCGACTCCGTCGCCGCAGCGCGCGGACGATGTTTTGGTACGCCCCGCGTTGGTTGAGTGTTCGATCAATACGCCTGGCGTGCGGATCCATGAAGCCGCGGATCTTCGCGATCGTGAATGGGCGGTAGAGAAACGGCTGAAACGCCCGAGGCAACTCGCGCTCCTTGATGCTCTGGAGGTCGCGGAGCACGGACAGAAGCCAGGCGCGATTTGCCTCGGTGTAGAATGAGGGCTGGACACGAACGTTACCGCCGCGCACATTCTGGGGCGTGCCCGTGACGTACTCGCGGATGTACCACGGCCGAGTGCCGAGTCCGGAGTCGTAGACGGCCGGAACGGCAGCAGCCAGTCTGCGGTGACGCAACGAGTGCTGAAGGAAGTTCAAGAACAGGACTTCGCGCGAGAATTTTTCGAACGTCTCGCGGTGGCGCGACTTCGTGAAGATGCACATCTTGAAGATGGCTGTCTGTTTGCCGAACCGCCCTTGATCGATGAGGTAGCGTGGGCCGATCCGGATCCGGTCGGTGCTCGTAAATCCCGTGCGCGCGATGACCGACGCCCGCATCCGTTCAGCCCGGGCCAGGTCAGCCGCGTTCGTCGGAAGGTCTCGGAGCCGCATTAGTGTTTGGTCGTAATCTGGTCTTTCTTCTCTTCTAGCTCGCGAATGCGGTCGCGGATCTGCGCGGCCCGCTCATACTCTTTATTCTTCGCGGCGGTGAGCATTTGCCGCTCGAGGTTTTTCACGATGCCGGTGAACTCCTCCACCGGAATGAACGGCAGTTCGGTCGTGATGCGTTGGGTGATGTCTTCATCCGAGGCGCGGGCGAGCTCGTGTATTTTGTCGCTCCGCTGCCAGTCGAACGCGGTGAACACGATGTCCTGGTAGAGCCGCTGGGCTTCGGCTTTCTGTCCGCCGTCAGCGGTGGGGTTGGCCTGGACCACGTCGCGGAGTTCTTTGGCGCCGGCCTCGATCATCTCGATCGACCACCAGGGGCTGGCCGACGCCCACCAGTACTGGTCCGAGTGGAGCGAGCGGTCAAGCGCAGCGCGAACGTTCGGGTAGTCCTTGTGCGTGGGGTCGAGTTTGGCGACCGACGCGATGGCCAGCGCGGTCAGTCGCCACTGCATTTTGTGGATCTCGTTCTGCTCGTCGTTCCAGCGGGCAAATGGCGTTTTCTGCTCCAGGTCTTTTTTCATGAGCGCCCAGGAGGAATCAAGCGGTTCGACTGGCGTGCGCTCCACGACGGTGGTGGTGAGCTCGGTCAGCGTCACGGGTTTGAGTTCGGGCACGGTGTAGAGTTCGAACAGGAGCAAGTCCAAGCCCGGCCGGTGGTGGCCAAAGGTCTCGCCGTCCATGGCGGTCAGGAGGTACTCGTCGGACCGCAGCCGGTCGCCCAACAGCTTGATGAGCATCCCCTTTGAGTAGATGCTGATGCCGACCTCGGCTGACAGGATGCGGAAGCTCGTGTTGCGGTCGCGGAAGAACACCACGAAGTCCTCGGCGCCTTTCAGCGTGTAGAGCGTGTCCCACCTGGTGTCGTCCATTGTGCCGGTGTGGGCCAGCTCGTCGATCACGATCCAGGTGAAGCCGAGGCTGCGTGCGACATCCGCGACCTTGCGGCTGTAGCCCATCTCGGGCGGGAAGAACCCTTTGGGCTGGTAGACAGTGCCAAAAAACTTTTTATTGGTGGCGGTGTTGAGTTCGATCTGACGCTGGATCTCGCCTGCGGGAATGAGCGGCAGGAAAGGGTGGTACTTGGCGCTGCCGGTGAACTCAACCTGCCCGCGCTTGGCCAGGCCAGCCAGGTCCGTGATGATGTCCCTGCCGCCGTGGCGGGCGAAGAGTTCGGTCAAGCCGGCGTTGACATTGAGGGTGATCTTCGCCCGTCTGTTCGCCTTGAGGCCGCGAATGAGGACGCGGTAGCTCTCGTTGGCGATTTTTTTTATCCAGAACGCCTTCTGCGTTGGCGGTTGGTAGATGTGGAGGAAGTTCGCCCAGTACATGGATGGTCAGATTAGAGAAGGTGGAGAGGGAGGGGTTTTAAGAGCGGATGAGGGAATAACGAATATGGAATATGGAGTGAAGGGATGGTTCTGCGCGATTCGATATTCCATATTCCAGCTTCCATATTCCACTTTCTCACCGTTCAATGTGCTGCCCGGCGAAGAAGACGTCGGGACGGTGATCAGCGAGGTAGGCTTGGCGGGCGGTCTTGGCCTGGCCGGTCCGTTCCCATTTATTGGTGAGTTGGCGGACCCGTTCCCACAGGGCGGTGAGCTCACGGTCGGTGAGCGAGAGCGGTTCGACCACGTGGAGGAATTCCCGGGATTCGCGAAGGACAATGGGCGCATCCCACCAGGGGCGCATCGAGGCCCACCAGTAGACGTCCGAGGCTTGAGCCCGATCAAGCCGGTGACGAGCTTCAGTGTACCCAGGGTGGTCGCGGTGGGCAAGGACGAGTTCGCGCGTTCGGTCGGCCAGCGCGTGGATGGCTGTGTGCACGGGGTTGTCCGGGTGCTGCCAGAGCGGGTAGGGAATCCCCTTCGCGAGGTCATGGTCGTCCGTCGACCAACTGGAGGCAATGGGCGTGACCTCGTCGCGGTCGCCGGGGAAGTCCAGGTGTTCGGAGACGGTCAGCGTTTCGACGTCCGGCTGGGTGGCGAGCCGCTGCCAGGCGGGAGCGGCGCCGGGCCGGTGGTGGCCGAGATTCTCAAAGTCCATGGCTGTAAGAATGGTGTCAGTCTCGACCCCGAGTTGCTGGGCGATGTTGGCGAAGCCACGGACCTCATCGGCGGTGACGCGGAAGGCGAAGAAGTCTGACACGCGCCGGTCCCGGAAGACCACGCGGACGTTCGTGCCGTTCCAGACGCAGGCGCGGCGCGGGTCAATGGCGCCGAGCGTGCCGTTGTAGGCGAGTTCATCGAGGACGATCCAGCGCAGGCCAAACGCCTCGGCGGTTGCACCAAGGTCGTTGTTGATGGCCAACTCGGGTGGGAACAGGCCGGCCGGTCGGTAGGCGTCGCCGAAGCGCGCCCGGTTGACTTCGGCGTTCGCGAGCAACTGCGCTTCGAGCTCGTCGCGGCTCACGAACGGAATGAGCGGGTGGTACTTCGGCATGGTCATGAGTTCGACCTGGCCGCGGGCGACGAGCGTGGCGATGTTCTGCAATACGCGATCTTCGCCGAGCGCCACGAGTTGCTCGGTGAGCGACCCGGCCAGGTTCAGCGTGACCTTCACCGTGGGGTGGGCAACGAGGAAATCCGTCATGGGCCGGTAGCACTCGCGGGAGACTTTCCGGATGACGGCCGGATCCCAGTCCGGCGGCTGATAGGCATGGAGGACGTTGATCCAGCGCATACGCATCAGTGGTTGCGGCGGAGCCGGAGGGCCTTGCGGTAGAGTTGCAGGTACTTCTTCGACGGCAGGTCCCAGGAGTACGAGCGGCGCATCGCCTCGGCCGTCAGCTCGTTCCAGACCGCGCCATACTTGAACGTTTCCAGCGCGCGGATGATGGCGATGAGCAAGTCCTCGGGCGTGTACGAGGAGAAGACGAACCCGTTGCCCTTCATCGTGCGGGGGTTGAAGTTCGAGATGGTGTCCGAGAGCCCGCCAGTTTCGTGGACAATCGGGATGGAGCCGTACCGGAGGCTGATGAGCTGGCTAATGCCGCACGGTTCGAACCGCGATGGCATCAGGAACATATCAGAGCCGGCGTAAACCTTCGCTCCCAACTCCTCGGTGAACGGCGAGTAGACGCCGACGCGGCGCGGGTACTTTTTAGCGACGTCTTGAAAAAACTTCAGGTAGTCTTTGCCGCCGGTGCCGACGATGACGATTTGGAGCGGGAGTTTGAGGAGCGAGGGGATGAGGAGCTTGAGGAGGTCGAACCCCTTCTGCTCGGTCAGCCGGTGGACCAGCCCGATGACCGGCGTATCAGGCTTCACCTCCAACCCGACGAACTGCTGGAGCTTGCGCTTGTTCCTCTTCTTCTTTTCGAGCGAATGCCAATCGTACTGGTACCAAATGTTGTGGTCGAAGGCTGGGTTGAAGACCTGGTAGTCGATGCCGTTGATGATGCCGTAGACATCCCGCCGCCGCCGCCGGAGCAAGGGATCAAGGCCTTCGCCGAAGTCCGGCGTCAGGATCTCCTTGGCGTACCGTTCCGAGACGGCGTTGATGACCGTGGCGTACCGGATGGCGCGCGCCGCAAAGTTCAAGCGCCGGATGCGCCAGAGGTCGCTCGGTGGTTCGCCCCGACCGTCGTCGCGTTTTTCCTCGGGGACGGCCCGCCACCCGCCCTGCATTTGGAATTGGAGGTTGTGAATCGTGTAGACGGTGGCCGTCCGGCCGTAGCGCTCGTCGTGGCTGTGGTAGCAGCGGAGGAGGTTCGGGATGAGTCCGGCTTGCCAGTCGTGGCAGTGGATGATGTGGGGTTTGACGTCTTTGAGCTCGAGCAGGGCCAGCGTTGCCAAGTTGAAGAAGTAGAAGCGGAGGTTGTCATTGTCGCAGCCGTACAGCGTTTTACAACTGAACAGCTCCTCGTTCCAGATGAGCGCAACCGGAAGATCGCCCTGGCTCGTCTGGTAGAATTCGGCCGGGTAGCGTTTGTAGCCGATGCGGATGACTACGTCGCCAATCCGCTCGAACTCTTTCCGTCGGTGGTGGAGGAACGAGTACATTGGGAGGATGCTCGTCACCTTCTGGCCGAGGTCGAGCATGTGCTTCGGCAGTGCGGCTGCCACGTCGCCCAAGCCCCCGCTCTTGGCGAGTGGGGCGAGCTCTGACGCGACGTTAACCACCGACAGAGCGTTCGTCATGCGGCGTTTTCGAGCAAACCGAACTCGTGGCTGGCGAGGATGAAGAGCGCGTGACTCCAGGCGAACGGGTAGACGCCCACGCGAAAATCCTCAAACAGCTGCTCGGGCAAGTAGGTGTCGACGCGTTCCAGGACCGAGTGATAGTAGGCCAGCGCACGCTCGCGCTCGCCGAGGCGGTGGAGGACAATGGAGAGCCAGAAGTTCAAGACCGGCCAGGCGCCGCCGCCCTCGGCTGCCGTTCCCTCGTGGTCGGTGTAATCGAACTCGAACCGGTGGATGCCGCCATTGAACACGAGCCGCTCTTCCAGGCGTTGAACGGTCATGCGGAAGCGTTCGTCCGTCGGTTCAACCATCTCGAATGGCCAGAGCAGGCCCAGGAGCGACGCGTCCATGGTGCGGTCGGCGACGCGGCCGGCCGTGCGGAGGAACACGCCGCTGGCCCGATCGAACGAGGCATCAATGTGCTGGCGCATGGCCTGGGCGGTCGAGCGCCAGGACGGCGTCGGGAAGAGGTGGTCGGCAAGTTCGAGCCCACGCGCACACGCCGCCAGGGAGTAGGTGAACGTGTTCGCCACGCGCGATGAGGTTTGGCGCGTCGGGTCGTCCCAGACGTCAACGGTGTTCGGGACGAACGCATGCGCATTCCACGCCGCGGCCAACCCGTCGGCCAGGCGGTGAATGAGATCCGTGAATGGTTTGGCGCGGTCGGCGTCTCCGCGGAAGTGTCGGCTCAAGGCCCAGAGCACCGTGCCCATTTGATCAGGGGCGAAGCGGTGCCCGTCCGGGCCTAAGCGGCCGTTCGTGGCGTAGTGGACATAGAGGAGCCGCTCTTTGCGGAAGTCCTCAGGCTTCTCGTCCAACCAGCGGAAGAACGGCTCTTGGATGGCCAGCCCGAGCACGTCGGCCGCTGCACAGACGAACGCGCCAATCCGCGGCCAGACGTAGCGCTCGTCGTCGGCTTCCCGCGGATAGTACGGTTTATCGGTGTTAGCCGCGATGATGGCACCATTTTCGAGCGCGACATCGGTGAGAACCTCGCGCGAGGCGGCGGTGACGCGTTGGATGTGTTGGGTTTCGCTCATTGGCGTATCCGAACCTGGAGGCCAGTCAGGGCAATCGCGACTGCGTCGGCCGCATCATCGTCCTGGATGGGTTCCGTGAGCTGGAGAATGCGTTGCGCCATCTTTTGCACGCCGCGCTTGTCGGCCGTGCCCGAGCCGGTCACGGACCGTTTCACCTCGTTGGGGGTGAACTCAACGATCGGGACGCCGGCCTGCGCGCAGCAGAGGAGGAGGACCCCCCGCGCTTCACTGACCGCCATGGCCGTTCGGACATTCGTGGAGAAGAAGAGCTTTTCGATGGCGACGCGATCCGGCCTCGTACGACGGAGCAGCCGGGTGAGCGCGGTGGCGAGCTGGGCGTACCGCCCGGCCGGCGGTTCCTGCGCTGGCGTGGTGAACGTGCCGTAGGTCTGGAGCCGCACCGCCGCACCCTCTGCCCGCAGCAGGGCGTAGCCGAGCCGTGCGAAACCCGGGTCGAGCCCAAGGATGACGGTTCTACGTGGTGTCATCGCTGGCATTGGTTGCGACCTGCTGGACGTCGTCGAGTGCCTCGAGGGCGGCCTCGAGCTGATTGAGCTTGGCCGTCGCGTCGGCCGGAGGCGACACGACGTTCTTCGGCACGAACTCGGGCTGGGCATCGGCCAGGGCAATGCCACGCGCTGTCAGGAATTGGCGGAGTTCCTCAAGGGCCGTTGGCGGGCAGGTAATGATGGTTCCGTCGGCGCTGGCCGCGACGTCATCGGCTCCGGCGTCAATGAGCGCGAGTTCGAGTTCTTCGGGGAGGGTAGGCAGCTGGGCCCGATCGACGTAGAGGCGACCTTTGAGTTCGAACATCCAACTCACGCTGCCAGCCGACGCGAGGTTCCCCCCATACCTGTTGAGTGCAGCCCGAACATCGGCCGTCGTTCGGTTGCGGTTGTCGGTGAGCGCGGTCACGTACACGGCCACGCCGCCCGGCGCGAAGGCTTCGTACGTGACTTCTTCAAGCGCCGCGCCGTCGCCACCCCCACTGCCGCGCTGGATGGCACGTTCGATCGTTTCCTTCGTCATGTTCTCGGTGCGGGCTCGGTCGATGGCCAGGCGCAGCCGGGCGTTGGTGTCGGGGTCAGCGCCGGCGCGGGCAGCGATTGCAATGGCGTGCCCGAGTTTCGTAAACATCGAGCTCCGCCTGGCATCAGCGGCCCCCTTGTGTCGTTTGATGGTGGACCACTTCGAGTGACCGGACATAAAAAAACCGGAGAGTGTTGTCGTGGCGTGTTGCAGAACACACTATATCATTTTTCCAGGGTTTTCTCAAGGAAAAAGAGGCAAGAGAATCTCGTCTGACTCCGCGTACTCGCTCCCCGATCCTCGTTCCTGCGGCTCCACCAAACCCACAGCCTTTGCGCAAGATCTGGTACACTTTAGAACAATGAATCATGAATCACGAATCGCGCATCACGAATCTGGGCGGAGCGCCCCTGACCCCAGAGTTCGGTTTGCGCTCGTTCATTCATCATCCGCATGAGAGCCTGGCTTGAACCGACCATCCTCATTGTCCTGGCCGTAGCACTCTTCGGCGTCATGCTGTGGAGTCCGCAGTTTGCTGACCCGGATGCGTTCTACCACGCCAAGCTGGCGCAGCTCATTCGCGACCAGGGCGTGGTGCGTGACTTCACCTGGTTGCCGTATACTGCGCTGGCCACGCACTACGCCGACCAGCACTTCCTGTACCACATCTTCCTCATTCCGTTCGTGGCCTTTCCCGATCCGTTGACGGGGTTGAAGATTGCGACCGTGCTGCTGGGAGCAGGGTTCATCGTAACCTTTTTCCTCGTGGCGCGGGCGCTCAATCTCCGCGGCGCCTTCGTCGCCAGTCTGGCGCTCATTGTCAGCACGCCGTTCACGTTCCGCTTAGCGCTCGCCAAGGGAAACGCGTTCGCCCTCATCCTCCTACTCCTCGTGTGTTACGCGGTGTTTCGGTACCGGCCAAAACTCTTGGCCGCGCTCGCGTTCCTCTACCCGTGGTCGCACGCGGGGTTTCCACTGGCGCTCGCGGTGACCGGCGTTTTCCTGCTTGCCTCTTGGGCGGTGGACGGCCTGGCCCGGCGCACGTCTGCGCAGCAGGTGCTGCACCGGTTGTTCCCGGCCTGGGCCCCAGGGCCGCGGTCGTCGTTGCCACACGCTGTGACACTGGGCGTGGCAGCACTCGGCGGCGTGGTCGTCGGGCTCGTCGTGAACCCTTATTTTCCGGACAATATCCCGTTTTTCTTCGACCAGTTCGTCCGCATCGGTGTCATAAACTATCAGGATGTCATCGGCGTCGGCGGCGAATGGTACCCGTACCGGCCGCTCGAGCTCCTGACGAACACCATTGTGCTGACCGTGCCACTCCTCATCGCGGTGCTCGCGTACGTGTTGACCTTCGTCCGGCAGACCCGGCGCTCGCTGGCGCTGCTCCTGCTCACCCTGGCGTTGTTCCTCATCACCGTGAAATCGCGGCGGTACGTCGAGTACTACGTGCCGATCGGGATGCTCTTCGTCGTATCCGCGTTCACCGACGCATTCGTCCGGACGTCGTTCGCGGCCCTGCGAACGCGGGCGCGGCGCCTGGCTGGCCGGTGGCGTTCGTTCATCCCGAGTACCGCGCTCATCGTGTACCTGCTCATTCTCCTCCCGACCATCCTCGCGCGTGACCTCTACACCGAGTACCGGGACTTGCGGGGCGGGTTTCGCGCCGATCAGTATGCGGGTGCGTTGGCTTGGTTGGCGGCCAACACGCCACCGGACGCCATTGTCGTGCACAGCGACTGGGATGAGTTTCCCGTATTGTTTTACCACAATGACCACAACCGCTACCTGGCCGGCCTCGACGCGACCTTCCTCTACACGGCTGACCGGACCCGCTACGACCTCTGGCTGGGGATCACGACCGGCCGCCTGACCGTGCCGCTGCGGGACGCTTTGACGACGCTCGACGCGCAGTACGTTTTCGTCGACGCTGACCACGAGGCCATGCGGCGGCTGGTCGATGCTGAGCCGAGGGCCGAGCTCGTGTACGAGGATGCCGAAGCGCGCGTCTATGCGATCCGGTGAGTGGTGGCTCATTGTCGCCCTCGTTGCCGTCCTGGCCACACCGCTCCTGACGCCGCCGTGGTGGATTGTGACGCCGGAGCGGGCGAACGCCGCGTTTGCGTTTGACCAGCGGTTGGCTTTGGCGCTTTGGCTGACTGCGCTGACCGCGCTGTTTGTGTGGGCGTCGCGGGTGAGCGTACGTGCCAGACGCATTGCCCTCGGCGTTTTGCTCGTTGGCTGTTTTCTTCTGCCGCCCCTTGGCTCGGGTGACTCGTTCGGCGCGGTCGGCCGCAGCGTTGGCGTGCCCGTCGGCACTGATCCGTACCTGACCTTGCCTTCGGGTCCAGTGGCGGATGAGTGGTTGCTGGCTGGAAGTTGGACGGATTTGCCCACGCCGTATGGTCCGTTCTGGCACGCATTCCCGGGCTGGCTGTACGCACTCACCGGCAGTGTGCCATCGGCGGCGCTCCTCCTTCGGCTGGTGGCTGCGTTGGCCGCGGTCGGGTGTGTTCTGTTCCTGTCCGTAGCAACGCGGGTTCCGGCCGGGCTCATGGCGCTGGCACCACTGCTGGCGTTTGAGGCGGCGAACAATGGCCACCCGGACGTCCTCATCGTTCTCCTCGCGCTCGTGGCCTGGGTCTGCGCCGGTCAGCGGTCGCGGCTCGTAACGGGCTTGGCGCTCGTGGCGGCCATCGCCATCAAGCCACCGGCCGGGTTGCTCGTCCTGGCGTTCCTCGTGACTGGCACAACCCGCCAGCGACTCCTGACAACATTGATCGTTGGACTCGGTAGTGTGCTCGTCTATGCGCCGTCCCTTGTCGACGGCGGGCTGTTCGCCATGTTCTCGACTTTCTCGAAGGTCATCGTGTACGCCGAGCTCGCGCCCTTTGTCGCGCTCACCTGGCCGGTGGTGTCGCGCCTGCCGCTGCTCGACGGCCAGCCGCCCTCGCCTGGCCTGACGCTGCTCACACTCCGTCTCCTGGGAATCCTGGTTGCGGCAGTTGCCACGGTCCTGGCGTTCCGACATCGGCCGCGGCTGGGCGAGCGCATATTTCTCACGGCGCTCTTCGCTTTCATCTTCATTCCTTCCGCGTACCTCCAGCCCTGGTATCTCCTGTGGGTGATTCCGTTGGCTGCAGTCGTGTCGCCGCGCCACCGCCCGTGGATCATCGTCGGGGTGGTGACGGCCTGGCTCGTCAGTTATCTCTTCATCTCAACCACGATCGGATACGCGCTGGGACTCGCGGTGGCCCTGTCCGGCCGCTGGCTGCAGCGGTGGTCCGGCCAGCGGAGCGTACCGGTGGCTCCGGGTGCGGGCAGCGCATAAGGCCGTGGTATGATACGAGGGTGAGGGCGACGCGAACCGCGGCGTTGATGCAGTGAACGTGACGAACACACGATGAACAGCCTCGAGCACCAGGCCGGCACGCTGCCGCCAGCAGACGCGACCGACGCCCACGATCGACGTCTGGCCTTGGCGGGTAGCATGGTGTTCGCCGCCTGCGGGTTCGCTGCCGCCTGGAGCGTGTCGCGCAGCCTGGCGCCGTACTTCGTGCCGGCGCTGCTCGTCCCGATGCTCCTGGCAGCGACGCCGCTGGCAGCGCGACGGTCGTTTCTCGTGCGCGCGATGGTCGTCGGTCTGGTCACGCTCATGCTCATCACCATTGGCATGACCGCGACCATGACCAGCCGGTTGCGCCACGGTCCGGTCGGCTACCTCAACGGAACGACCGTTCACTACATCCACGACGGCGCTGTCCACACCGAGGAGGCCATGCGCTGGCTGCGGCGCGGGGTGAATCCCTACGGCGCTGATTACCGCGACACCGCGTACGGCGCATACACCGACAGCCTCTCGCAAGACCTCCGGCCCAACCCACCGTGGTTCCACCACGTCTACCCGCCGTTCCATCTGCTGGTTTCGCTGCCGTTTCAGGCGGCGTTGGAGCGGCTGACCGGCTGGTATGACCAGCGGGTCGTCTACCTGGTGGCCGAACTCGTCGCGCTCGGGTTTTTGCTACTCATCGCGCACGGCCGGGAGTGGCGGTTGTTCATTGCGACGCTGTTCGTGCTGAATCCGTTCTGGTTCCAACACTTCCTGATTGGGTTTAACGACGTGTTCGTCTTTGCCCTCCTCGCCGCCGCGGTGTGGCAGCTTACCCGCCGCCGCTTCGTCGCAGCGAGCGTGTGGTATGGATTGGCGTTTGCGGCCAAGCAGTCGGTCTGGCCGCTCGCGCCATTCTTTTTCGCGTACGTGTGGTGGCAGCGACCCGGGCGTCGCCAGTGCTGGCGGGCGGTGGCCGCGTTTGTCATTGTCCTTGGGCTCACGTTCGGGCCGTTTGCCATCTGGGATTTCCAAGCACTCGTGAACGATCTGTGGCGGTTCCCGACTGGCGCGCTCGTGACCAGTTATCCCATCTCGGGAGTCGGACTCTCGGCGTTGCTCCTCCACGTCGGCGTCATTGCTGACCGCTACGATTACTTTCCGTTTATCCTGCCGCAGGTTCTGGTCGGGGCGCCGCTTCTCCTCCTCCTCTTCGTGAAACTGCGGCAGCGCCCGACCGTGGCCCGGTTGCTGTGGACGTCAACGCTGTTCACGTTCGTGGTATGGTTTCTGTCGCGGTACTTCAACATGAACTACGTAGCTTATTTCTCAATGCTCGGCATCCTCTGGCTGGCAGTGACCGGACCGCCGCGGTTCACGGTGGCGCACCGCACACCGGTATGACAACGAGCATCATCCTGCCGACCTACAACGAGCGCGACGCGCTACCGAAACTGATCGAGCGCATTGCCGCGGTCGGCTTGACTGACTGGGAAGCGATTGTGGTGGACGACCGCTCACCCGATGGCACCGCCGAGGTTGCGGCCGAACTCGCGCAGCGGTTCCCGGTCCGCGTCATCGTGCGCTCGGGGAAGCAGGGGTTGGCCTCGGCCGTGGTCCGGGGATTCGAGGAGGCGCGCGGACAGTTCCTCGTGGCCATGGATGCTGACCACTCGCACGACCCGGCGATTCTCCCGGCGCTCGTCGCGCGGCTCGCACAGGGAGCGGACGTGGTCGTTGGGTCGCGGTTTGCACCGGGCGGCGGCATCGTGGGTTGGCCGGCCTGGCGGCAGTGGATGAGCCGCGTGGCGACCTGGCTGGCCACGGCCCTGTTCCGCGTGCACGTGCGCGACCCCATGAGCGGGTACTTCGCGCTCCAGCGGCCGTTCTTCACGAACGTGGCGCCGCGGTTGAACCCGATGGGCTACAAAATCCTCCTCGAGTTGTTGGTGCGCGGCCGGCCGGGCCGGGTCGAAGAGGTCGGATTCCAGTTCCAAGACCGCCGTTATGGCAAGAGCAAGATCAGCGTGGCGGTCGTCACCGCGTATTTGCGGATGATCATCGATTTGCTCATCCGGCGGTGAGGACCTACGGGCGCGCATGATTATGATGCCGGCACACCGCGACGCACATCCGTCCTCGAAGCACTGGCCGTCGGTTCAGCGGCGCGAGTGGCGGCTCGTCGGCTGGACGTGTTTGGCGGTGCTCGTGCTCGTCGGCGCGCCGTACCTCGTGATGTGGCTCTTGACGCCGCCCGGCCATATCGCCACCGGCCTGCACTCGGTCGCGTCGGGCGACATCGCCGTGTATTACAATTATATCGATCAGGCGCGGGACGGCGCTTGGCGGTTCACGGATCCTTTCACGAGCGAGCCCCATGCGCCGTTCAACCTCAACGTCTACTGGGTGGGCGTTGGCTGGCTAGCCAAGCTCACGGCCACATCAGCGCCGGTCGCGTTTCATCTGGCCCGCGTGCTGGCGGTGCCATTCTTCCTCGCGGTGCTCTATTGGTTCGTCTCCGTCGTCTTCTGGGACGTCCGGCGACGCCGCGCCGGGTTTTTGCTGGCGACGTTCGCCTCGGGCGTTGGTTGGCTGGCGTTCATCGCGTTTCCCCAGGCGGCGTCCGGGGACGGCGTGTTTGGCACGTATCCCATGGACCTGTGGGTGACCGAAGGCTTCCCGTTCCTGAACTTCTACCAGACCGGCCATTTCACCTTCGGGACGACGCTCATGCTCATCGTGCTCGGCGGCGCCCTCCTGGCCTGGCGGTCCGGCCAGGTGCGGTACAGCCTGGCGGCGGGCAGCGCTGCACTCCTCTTGTTCGCGTTCCACCCGTTCCATGCCCTCCCGCTCGGGATGGTGCTCGTAACCCTCGGCCTGGTCGAAGGCGTCCACGGGGTGCCGGCTCGTCGGATCATGCTTCACCTCGCTCTCATCGCTGGGCTGGCCACCCCAACGTTTGTCGCGCAAACACTCCTTCTGACCAACGAGATTGCGCGCGGTCGAGCCGAGCAAAATATCCTTCTCACGCCGGGCTTCTGGAACCTGGCCGTCAGTTACGGGTTGTTGCTCGTCGGTGGTGCGCTGGCCCTGTGTCGTCGCGCCACGTGGCAGCGGCGCGCGCTGACGGTGCTGGCCGTGTGGGCCATCGTCCACGGGCTCACCCTCTACGCGCCGGTGTTCTTCCAGCGGCGACTGACGCAGGGGTGGTCGATTCCCCTGGCGTTGCTGACCGCAGACCTGCTCGTCGTCGCTGCCGACCGGGTGCGCCGGCGCTTCGGCGCGGCAGGGCAGTTCTTGACAACGAACCGCGCCGTGCTGACGCTCGGGTTCATCGCGGGGTTTTTCCTCTCGAACTTCTTTCTCATCACCTATGACCTTCGGCTCGCCATCAATGGAGGCGGGAAGACGTTTGCCATGTATCTCCCGGCCGAGTATCGGCGTGCTCACGAGGTCCTTGCCGACGCACCCGGCGCATCAGTGGTCGTGGGTTCGGTCTGGACGAGTAACCTTGTGACCGGGTTCACCGGCCAGCGCTCGTTTGTCGCCCATCCGGTTGAGACCGTGGACTTCAGCCGCAAGTACCGCCTGATGGAACGGTTCTTCCAAGACCTCGACCCGCCGGAAGAACAGGAACGGTTCCTCGCTTCCGAGCGCATCACCCACGTCATCTGGGGGGAGGCTGAGCGGGCGTTCGGCAGCTTCAATCCGGCCGAGAAAGCCTTTCTTGAGCCGATGTTCGAGACTGCGGTGGTGTCTGTCTATCGCGTTCGCTCAGCGTTCATAACCACGGGCGCACCAACCGTCTCGATGGTACGGTAGCGCGGCACAATGTTCCGCAGGCCGTTGAGCCCGGCTTGACCGTGGAGCTGGACAACCTCGGCTGTGGCTTGGAGTGCGCCGACCGGCGCTCGAGCGAGGATCGCGCGGTAGGGAGCGGCGTAGGCCTGCTGTGGTGCCCACGTGCTCGTCGGCGTGAGGGGATTGAGCGGAAAGAATTCCTGCTGGAGGCGGCCGCGGTCGTCAGCGAACGTCACGCGCAACTGCAGGTTGGTCGTCAACGTGGCGGCAGTTTCGAACCGTAAAGCGAATGCGGCTTCCGAGAACGCGTGACCGTTGAGGACGAGGTTTTCGACGGCGAGCGCACTCGCGCCGGTCAGGCGGAGGTGGTCGTCGACGGCGCTGGACCGGTCAGCCAGAGTCGGCGGTGGCAGGGCCGGCCCGTCGCCGAACTCAAGGACGTGGCCGACGTGTCGCTGGAGGACCAGCCTCCGCTCTTCGATGAATGCCTTGAGCCGTCCTGGTCCCGTGGCAGCATCGTTCGCATACAAGAGATCGAACGTCAGCAGGTCGCGGTCGTCGAGCACGAGGAGTCGCACGTCCTCGCCGACCGGGTAGGGCGCGGTCGTGTACTGGCGGTGTCCGAGAAAGACGTAGTGGGCCGAGTAGACGGCCGGACTCTGCGCGAGGTACGGAAGCGGCGTGAAACTCGCCACGACCTGGGCCGGTTGCTCAATCGTCTGAAGGAACGCACGGGTTGCTTTCGTATCTGCAGCCGGCCGGGCAGGATCGTTGAACGATTCGAGCAGCGTTTGCCCAAGCGGACCCACGACGACCGCGGCGGCGACCACGACGGTCCCGAATCCGACGGCAGCCAGCTGCCACTCGCGTCGGAGGTGCGGCAGGATGCGCCCGTGGGTAGCGTGACCGATGCGGTTGATGGCGTCGAGGCTCGCGACGAACAGGAACGGAAGGAGCGGCGCCAGGTAGTGAGTGCGCAGGGTATTTTCGCCAACGCCGATGAGGAGGAGCTGGATGAAAAACAGCGAGCCGGCAATCAGCACGCGCGGCGCCAACGCCGGCAAGAACGCAAAGGGCAAGAGCATGCCGAGGAGCCCGATGATGCGCGTGATGCCGACGAGCCGACCGAGAACCAACCAGGGATGGGTGAGCATATTGAGGAGCATTGAGCGCAGGTCTGGCCCGAGCCAGGCATAGAGTGCGAGGAATTTATAGCCCTGTTCACCATTGAAGTACCCGATGACCGTGAGCGACGCCTTCAACCACACAAGGCCGAGCACGATTGGGACCACGCTCCAGCGCATACTCCGCCGCTCCAAAAGCGCCAGGAGCCCAAACCCTACGGCTGCCAGGCTCAAGTCCTCTCGCACCAGCAGCGTCGTGAAAAGCAGCGCGAAAAACCGCCACCACTGGCGGGATTCGAAGGCTAGAAGTGCCCAAAAAAGCAGGGGAATGGCGAACGGGAGGGCATGGAACTCAAACAGGGCCGCATTCCAGACCAACGGGTGGATGAGATAGACTGCGACTGCCAGGAGCGGCGCCCATGGCCACGAGAACCGGCGTCGTGTCAGGTGCCAAATGGGAATGCTCGCCGACGCCAACGCGAGCACCTGCACGACCAGGAGCGTCAGCGGTGACGGCACCAGCGCGAACAGCGGGACCAGGAAAAACACGATGAGCTCCAGGTGGTCGCCGAAGTAGTTGTGCGGGTGGATGGTGAGATTGAAGAGCCGGCCGTCGATGGTTTCCGACAACGCCTGCGTGTAGATGGCGAGGTCAATGCCGCCGTAGGCCACGTGCTGCCATTTCCACGTCACCACCCCAATCGCGGCCAGGAGAAACACGAGGACGAAGAGGAGCGCCCAGCGGCGCGCGCGCAGTGCTGCGGTCATGGGGGTATTGTGGCGCAGACGCACCCCGAACACAAACCCAGCTCCTCGTTCAGAGGAGCCGGGCCGTTGTACGAGTGAATCAGGACTAGGTGCTGACGTTCGCGGTCGTGCCGGCCACGAAGATGACGATCGCCCACGCGAGGAGGACGATGATGAGGCCGATGACGGCGGCCGAAATCACCTTCTTGGCTTTGTCGATCCGTTCGTCGTTGCCAGCCGCGGTCATCCACATGA
>JACPUP010000060.1 GCA_016192205.1 Candidatus Kerfeldbacteria bacterium | reverse complement strand
GCTGCGCACGGGGAGATGCCCTCGGCGGTACCGCTGAACGTCGCATTCGTCGTGAATGATCGGTTTCTCCACCCAGGCGACTCTCTCCAAGCGAACGTTAATCAAACCGAGGTGCTGTGTCTTCCAACGGCCGCACCCTGGGGCACGGCATTGCAATTCCTCGAGCTCGCCGAACGGCTGCGGCCGCGCATCGCCATCCCAATTCATGATGGGTCCATGAAGGGTTTTTACCTTGAGCGCATCTACGAGCTGATGTTTGCGCCGCGCCTCAAAGCCGCCGGCATCGAGTTCCGGCCGTTGAAACCCGACGAACCGCTGGAGCTGGGTTAAAGAGAATCATGAATGAAGCATCACGAATCTGGGGGCGGGTGTTTTCCAGCCCCCTTATGCATGATTCTTGATTCCCGATTCTTCACCATGCGCGGCCAAAATTTCACCTTCCGCGTCTACGGCAAAGTCCGGCAGATTCCCAAAGGCCGCGTGGCCACCTACGGCCAAGTTGCCGCGCTGCTAGGCGCGCCAAGAGCCTCGCGTCAGGTCGGCTGGGCCTTGAATCGCCTCAAGCCGAACACGAAGGTGCCCTGGCAGCGGGTTTTGAACCGCGAAGGCCGCATCACCATCCAAAACGCCCGGGCGACCAAAGACCTGCAGGCCGCATTATTGCGAGCCGAAGGCGTTATGGTAGACTTTCGGGAGGATAACTACTGGGTCGATTTGAGGAGGTTTCAGTGGCACGACCAACGCCAACCCGCACCACGCGTCGAGGCTTCTCGCTCCTCGAGACCGTCGTCACCATCGGCGTCCTGATTATCATCGGCGAGGTCGTCTTCTCGTGGTCGTTCCTCATCCGCCGCAGCGCCAGCGAAGCCCAGGCCCGGACCGTCGCGTCCGGCATTGCCACTGAATGGGTGGAGCTCATCCGCAACGCGCCGTACGAAGACATTGGCACCACTGCCGGCTACCCGACCGGCACGTTCCCGTCCAGCCAGACCGTCACGCGCGGCGGCATTGCCTTTCAGGTGAACATCGCCATCGACTACGTGGACGATCCCTACGACGGCGATGCCCTCGGCACGATCCCGCTCAAACCCGTTGACACGGTGCCGGCTGACTACAAACGGGTCGAGGTGGAAGTCTGTTGGAGGGCCGCGTGCGCCAATCCGTTGCAACTCACGACAACGGTGGCGCCCCCTGGCGTTGAATCGTCGAGCGGCACTGGCGCGCTGTTCCTCACCATCCTCGATTCGGCCGGCCAAGCCGTCCCGCTCGTCAACATCCACGTGACGAACGCGAGCCTGGTGCCGCCGCTCGACATCACGAACCAGACCGACGTGTTCGGCAAACTCCAGCTCTTGAGTTTGCCGCCAGCTACCGGCACCTATCACGTTGAGGTCGGGAAAACCGGGTACACGAACGATCAGACGTTCACGCCGGACGCTGGCAATCCAAACCCGGTCACGCCGGACACCACCGTCGTCGCCAGTGGCGTCACCGAACTCACGCTGTACGTTGATCAGGTGAGCTCGGTGGCCGTGCAGACGCTCCGGGCCGACACCTGCGCGCCCGAGAGCAGCGTGCAATTCCAGTTGACCGGCCTGGAACTCATTGGTTTGACGCCCGATGTGCTGCGCTACGACCAGACGCACACGACCGGCATTGACGGGTCGGTGAACCTCACGGGCATGCGGTGGGACACGTACTTGGCCGATCTGCTCACCGCCACGTTTGATCTGGCTGGCGTTGATCCGCCCTCGCCCTGGGTTCTCGGACCGAACGTGAATCTCGCCACGCGATTGTTCCTGGCTGATCATGAGGATTCTACGCTGCTCGTCACCGTGCTCGACGCCGGCACCGACCTTCCGTTGACTGACGCTTCGGTGCGAGTGGAAGGGACGGGGTACGACGAAACGCTCGTGACGAACCAGGGGTTTTTGGCCCAAACAGATTGGTCCGGCGGGAGCGGCCAGACAGATTTCGTCGATCCGACACGGTACTTCAGCAACACCGGCGCCCTGGACGCAAGCGCGCCGGGGCAGGTGAGCTTGGCGAGCCAGCTTTTGAACGACGTCGCCAGCGAGGATTTCTCCTCCACGACCTATCGCGACGACAGCACGACGTCGGCGGTTTGGACGGTCGGGAGCCCGGGCAGCGTCACCATTCCGTTTGATCCGGTCAACCCCGGTCAGTACCTCGGTGCGGCCGCTGCCCAATCCACCAAACTCAATCCGCAGGAGGGACGCATCCTCGACGTCACCCTCACGGCCGTGGAAACGCTCAACGGCGAAATCATCGAGTACTTCGTGGCCGCGGATGGCGTGCAGTTCGAACCCGTCACGCCCAACGTGCCCCACGTGTTCACCGCGACTGGTTCGGACCTCCGGTGGCGGGCGGTTCTGTCGACGAACACGCCGACGGTCACCCCCGAGCTCCGCGGCGCGACGCTGTCGTTCCACCAGCGGGTGTTCACCGGAACGGACGCGACCCTCATCTCCTCCACCTTCGATACGAAAGCCGCCAGTACGTTCTCGACCCTGACGTGGAATCCGACCACGCAGCCGGCGGACGCCGGCCCTGACGCGTTAAGAATCCAAATCGCTACGAACAATGATAACGCGACGTGGAACTTCGTCGGTCCGGACGGCACGGTCGCGACCCATTACACAGTGAGTGGGGCGTCACTCGCCGCTGCCCATGCGGGCGACCGGTACCTCCGGTACCAGGTGCTGCTGCACTCGGACAGTCCGCTCGTGGGACCCGTGCTGTCTGATCTCTCGATTGTCCACTCGAACAGCTGCCAGCCGCCCGGCCAAGTGTTCTTCAGTCCGTTGCCGGCCGATGGAGATTACACCGTCACCGTTGACCGTACCGGGTACGTCCAGGCCGTGCAGCCCGTAACCGTCGCGGGCAATGACCGTGTCATCATTCCCTTGAACCCCGTCCCATGAGTCGCCGACGTCCCCGCGGCATCCTCCTCATTGAGCTCATCATTGCGATGGGGGTGGCATCGCTTATCGGTGGCATCATCCTCGGCCTGAATATCGACCAGTTGCGGCTGTACCGGTTTGCCCAGGAACGCAGCGAAATTGAAAACAGCACGCGGCTGGCCATTGGCCGGGTCATCCGGATTATCCGCGATGCTGCCCCGTCGAACACCGGCGCCTTCCCGATCCTGACCGCGGACGCACAGACGCTGACGCTGTTTGCGAACATCGATGCTGACGCTGACGTCGAGCGCGTTCGTTTTTTCCTCAACGGCACGCTCCTCCAGCGCGGGGTCATCCAGCCAGTGGGTGACCCGGCCGTCTACCTCACGGCGAACGAGGTCGTGTCAACCGTGACGACGAACGTGCGCAACGGCGCCGCACCCGTCTTTGAGTACTTCGAAGAAACGTATCTGGGCAGCGGCAGCCCGCTCACCCAACCCGTGGACGAGAACGACGTCCGACTCGTGCGCATGACCTTGACGGTTGACGTCGACCCTGCGAGCGAACCAGTCGCTTCGACGCTTTCCACCCTCACCCAATTGCGTAATTTGAAGGAGAATTATTAATGCGACCCTCTCGCCATCGACGCGGACAAGAACTGCTCGCCCTCATGATTCTCGTGGGGGTCGTGGCGGTCGTCGGGCTGGCGGTCGTCACGCTCTTGCAGCTCCAACAGCGCGAGGGCCGGCGGCTCGGCCAAGGGGAGCAGGTGTACCACGTGGCCGAGGCCGGCATCCACTATTATCGCTGGCACCTCGCCCACAACCCTGATGATTTCACCGACGGCACCGGCGGGCCTGGACCCTACGTCCACGAGTACCGGAACCGTGACGGTGAAGTCGTCGGCGAATTCAGTCTGACCATCACCCCGCCGCCGCCCGGCTCCACCATCGTCACCGTTCGCTCGAGCGGACGGTTGAACGGCGACCCAGTGGGCAATCGGGCAGTCGTAGCGCGGCTGGGCATTCCCTCGCTCACGCGGTATGCCGTCGCGGCCAATGACGTGATGCGGTTCGGCAGCGGCACCGAGACGTTCGGCGAGATTCACTCGAACAACGGCATCCGGTACGACGGCATTGCTCACGGCTTGGTGACGAGTGCGTGTTCGACGTACGACGACCCCGACCACACCGGCCCGAACGAGGGCTGCGTCCACACGCACCAGCCTGACCCCAACGCGGTGTTCTTGGGCGGCCGCCAGTACCCCGTGCCGCCGATTGACTTCAATGGTTTGACGGCCGACCTGTCAGTGTTGCGGGATGAGGCCATCGCCAACGGCATTTACCTGACCGATTCGAGCGCCGAGGGCTACCACCTGACGCTGAAGACCGACGGCCGGCTGGATATGCGCCGCGTGACGGCCATGGCGAACTGCTCGACGCGGAGGAACATTTTCTTGCCGTGGTACCCGAGCTATTCAGTCGGCACCGAGTCGAGTTTCACGTACCTCGGCGGCTCGTCCCTGAACGTCCCGATCCCGTCGAACGGCGTCATCTTCGTTGAAGATGACGTATGGGTGGACGGACAGGTGAACGGTTCGCGCGTCACCATCGTCGCCGCCCGCGATCCGCTGACCACCGGCGACGCGCAGATGATTGTCAACAACGACCTGACCTACACGAACTACGACGGCACCGACGCCATCGGCCTCATTGCGCAGAATAACTTTTCTACGGGGCTGTTCAGTGAGGACGACCTCCAAATCGATGCCGCCATCATCGCGCAGCGCGGCCGGGCCGGACGCTACTACTACGGCGTGCCGACCGCTTTTGGGCCGTATTACTCGCCGAGCGGCTGTGGGACTGGCTATTACAACCGCGCGGTCTTTACGAACAACGGCGCCATCACGACGAACCGGCGTTATGGCTGGGCGTACACGGACGGGACCGGCTATGCCATTCGTAACTTGAACTGGGACGCGGACCTGCAGTTTGCCCCGCCGCCCTTCTTTCCCACGACCGGCTCGTTCGACGTGTTGAACTGGGACGAAGAGGATTGACGCGCGTGAAGCCCAAACCAACGTACCGTCCGCTCGGGACGGCACATTGGTTTCAGCACTTTGCAAATCATCAGGTCATCGGACCGGTCATGGCCGGGGCCTTCCCCATTCCGGCGACCAGCGCCCAGACGCCGATCGCAAGGTGGAGGATCGTGTCAGCCGGATTCTCGAGGTTCGCCGCGCCGAGCGTCGGCGTGAAGATGCTGTAGACACCGACGATGATGCCGACGATGCCGACCAGGAGGACGAGCGGCTTGTGAAGGTTTTTCGGGAGGGCGTAAGCGGCTATAAGGGCAACGATTCCGAGGATGAGGTGGGTCCAGTTTTCAGCGTTGTCGAACCACCACGCTTCGCCAAAAATGCTTTTGTCCGCGCTCGGGCCGATCACGTTCACGAACCCTAAAATGCCAACGAGCACAAGGATGACTCCGCCGACTGTCAGGAATTGTTTTGGATTCATACTGTCACCCCCTCTCGGGAACGGACTTGCGGAAGATATCCCCAAGCCCGCTCCACCAGTATACGCTTCGAGGAGGGTGCTGGCGAGTCTTTGGAGGTTTTCCCTTCGACGGCGAACGAAGCCTTGACGCGCCTTTCCGCGTCTGCTACCCTGCCCGCAATCACCATTTTGGGTGATTTGTGTGAGGCGTCTTCTCCCCGCGAGAGGAGCTCCCGAGTCCTAACTTGGGTCCCGCGAGAGACAGTCGCTTCTCGGGTCGTGACAACGGCACCGGGTAGGGAATCGGGAGTATCACCTTCGGGTGAACGCTACAGTAGCGAAACCGGCACGACACAACTTGTCATACCCGGATACTGCCTCACGCGGCGCGTCTATTGTGCGCGTTTCGGACGCGGGCCGGGCGAACAGGAGGTTCGAACGTGGCAAAGGTTCTCGTTTTCATGTCCTCGCGCGACGTCCTCGATGCCTATGGGCTGCAGGCCGAACTCATGCTGGGCGGGCAGCACGCGGTGAAGCTCGAGACCGATATCAAGGAGGCTCTGCGGCAGATCGGCTGCTGGCAGCCGGACGTCATCGTCGCGGACTACGCCTGGGTGGACGGCGGGTGGCTGTGCCGGGAGGTGAAGAAGCTCCGTCCCCCCTTCAACGTGCCGGTGATCCTCACCGGCCCGCAACAGGAATTGACCCAGACCTGGCAGGTCGAGCATCTGCTTCGGACGCAGCACGGGTGCAACGACTACGTGCCGCGGCCGGTGAGTGCCGAGAAGCTCGGCCAGCTCGTCGACCTGTACGTCTGCGTCAACAACGTCAAGCGCTCGTTGGCAGAGGCGGCCGAGGGCGACTGACGGTGCACGCGATGGGTAGGGTTCCTTCGGGGATCCTACCCATTTTTCTATTCCTTGACGGCGCCAAGACGGGGGCGTAAGGTAGGGCCACCCCTGCTCTTTGCAAAGATTGCGAAGGGAAATTCGAGGAAAGTGAGGCGATGAACGGCCAGGCGTATGTGGACGCTTGCCCCCGCCGCCGTCCGGCTCGGCCGGACTTTGGCGGGGCGAGCTCGACCGGGAGCCAGTAGCGTAACCGACATTTTTCTGATGCGGCTTTGCCGTATCTCTATAATGCCGCCTCACTCCCCGTGGGGCTGATTGTGTTTGATCGGTATCGCGGCTGGCGCACCGAAGCGGTGCTCCAACCGGGATGTCGATCGGGGAGGGCGCGTTCCGGCGCCCCTTGACAACTGAATACACTAGAGCCCATCCCAAAAATCCATTCCGGCGCTGCGGCCCGGAATTTCGGGCTGCGACGCTTCGTCTCGGACTCGCAATATAGCGAATATTCCTCGTCCTCCGACTCGCGCCTCGCCTCGAAATTCCGTCCCTCGGCTCG
>JACPUP010000063.1 GCA_016192205.1 Candidatus Kerfeldbacteria bacterium | reverse complement strand
CGGTGGGCGGCGACTGGAGCGGCAGAGACACTCATGTAGGCGATGCTGAACGCTAACACTCGGCTGACAAAGGGGTGGACGTCGTTCATGTTCAACCTCTCGTATTGCTTTTCAACGACCAAACTGGTGGTGCTGTCCGATGGGTCGTCCACCGGAAACCGCCGGGAGTCTACCTCCCCTGCTCTCGAGCGTCAAGGGCGCTGGCCAACAACGATAACCACCTTCGCCCCGTGGTCGACGCGATACTGGCAGACCCGACGTGGCGAGGAGCGAACATCGAGGCGCAGTACGAGGCTGTCTGGGATGAACTCAAAGCCGACCATGCGTTGGTGGACGCACTCGGTTTACTCGCACGCCTCCGCGGTGAAATCGATATGCACTGGGTGGCAACCTGGGCTGCCGGCTCTGCTATGCATCGACTCAGGCAGGCTCTCGTCGTCAAGAAGGCGATCCCAGCGGTGTTTCGTGAGCAGCTGCTGGCCCTGAGACCACCGGTGGCGGTCAACGCATACTCGACACGCCAGACGCCATCGACCTCATCGAAGAGGTCGGGGGAATCCTCGCGTGGAAGATGGACCGCTGTTCCGACTTTCGGGCGAGGTGGGATTCGAACCCAACAGAAAAGGCTGAAATTAGCCAGACACCAGACTGTCGTGGTGAATTTAGTTATCCACAAGAAGTCAAACCACCTTACGGCTCCCACTTTGACTTTGGTTGATATTGACCACGCTTAGCCGAAAATAGGGACTTTTGACAAACATTGAACCCTGGGATAAGGTCAACGGCTCCTTAATTTTTTTTCAATAGAAATTTTCTATGAAAGTACCAAATGCCACGTTTGCCGAAATTCCACTCGATCAAATTCAGGAAGACTCGAATCAGCCGCGCGAAGATTTCGGTACTGAGGACGATAACAATCCCGATGAGCAGCGCGTGGCTGTACAGCCTTGACCGTCGAGAAAGGCTGCAGTAAGCTCCCTCTCGTGTTTTGTTTTGCGTTGTTAAGGAGGTGACAATGCCAACAACAAACACGACCTCCGGACCACTCATCGGTCCAGCGCACCCGCTTGGCCATCAGGCCGAGGTCGAACGGAGGATCAGGGCGAGCGCGGAAGCGCCGAAGCCACCGCCCGAGAATCTTCGCGGAGACCAAGGTGAGCAGCGGCTCACACTCTCACCGACCCAGTGCTGACGGTGGGAAGACTCACGTGGGACGGGCCACACACGGCTCGTCCCACCCACTTTTGGTCAAGAACTCCTAGGACTTTGCCTGTTCGGCCTCTTTGGCATGAACCGCGTCCCAAATCTTCTTCCGCAGCTCGTCCATGAGCTTGACGTCGCCCGCAATGGCCTGGCGAGCATTCTCGCGGCCGATGCCAAGTTTGCGCTCGCCATAGGCAATGGTGTTGCCGCTCTTTTGGAGCACGCCGAACGCCAAGCCGGTGTCGAGCATGTCGCCAGAGAGCGAGATGCCCTCGCCGAACAAGATGTCGAACTCGGCAATTTTGAACGGGCTAGCCACTTTATTCTTCACGACCTTGGCCCGCGTCCGGTTGCCGATGACGCGCTCGCCTTGTTTGATCTGCCCAATGCGCCGGACCTCGATACGAACTGAAGAATAGAACTTCAAGGCCGTGCCGCCTGTGGTCGTCTCGGGGTTGCCGAAGAACACGCCAATCTTCATGCGCGTCTGGTTGATGAAGATGACGACCGTTCTCGTCTTTGAGACGACGGCGGTCAACTTGCGGAGCGCCTGGCTCATGAGCCGCGCCTGCAGGCCCATTTGCTGGTCGCCCATTTCCCCTTCGATCTCCGCTTTGGGCGTGAGCGCGGCCACCGAGTCGATCACCACCACGTCCACGCCGTTGGAACGGACGAGCGTTTCGACAATCTCGAGTGCCTGCTCCCCGGTATCCGGCTGCGAGATGAGCAGCTCGTCAACGTTCACACCGAGCCTTTTCGCGTATTCAGGGTCGAGCGCGTGCTCGGCGTCCACAAAGGCTGCGATGCCGCCCTTGCGCTGCATCTCGGCCACGACGTGCTGGGCGAGCGTTGTTTTACCCGACGCCTCCGGCCCGAATATCTCAATCACGCGGCCGCGCGGGATGCCGCCGATGCCAAGCGCGACGTCCAACGAGATGGAACCGGTTGAAATGGCGTCAACGTCCGTCCGCTGCTGCTCGCCAAACTTCCGGATGGCGCCTTCGCCGAACCGGTCTCTGATCTGCTCAATGGCCGCCAGCGCAGCTTGGGATCGTTCAGACCCGCCGTCTGATTTCTCTTTCTTCATACGTTCGTTCCTCGAGCAGTCACCAACGCTGTCGCGTAGGTAGATTGCCACCAATTTCCGCAGGAGTCAAGCGAAGAACTAGGAAAGTAAGGAGGAAGTGAGGGAGTAGGAAAAGTGTTTTTAGCTACTTCTTACTTCCTACTTTCTTGCTTCCTCTCTCACCACTTCCCTCACCACCGTTGTCTGCTTACCTCGTTTTTTAATGGCCGAGACTTCGATGGTGTTTCGACCAATCGTCAGGTCAATCGACTCACGAAACTGTCCGTCCTCGTTGACGAACACGGACTGGCCGTTCATAACGACTGCCGCCTCTGGATCCGTTCGACCGAAGACTTCAATGGTGGACTCATGCGTCATCCCCGAGGCGGCCGGCGACTCCACGATGAGCGTCGGTGGCGCAAAAATCTTCCCGACTTCCCAGCCGAGGTACGCGAGGATACCGATGATCAGCAGCGTGATGAGCGTCCGCTTGGCCACGAGCGTCACCGTGATGCTGGCGGGCAGCCCCCGCTGCCGCGGCAAGCGCTGTTCGGTCGGCCGGAGCACGCTGCGCTCCTGTTCATACGCTTCCACGACCCGTTCCTCATTCAGGTGGAGCCAACGAGCGTAGCGCCGCACGAAGTTCTTCGTGTAGACGTCGCCGGGCAAGCGATCGTACTGACCCGCTTCCAGGGCTTCCAGGTGGTGGCCGGAGACGCCGGTTTCCTTGGCTGCTTGAGCGATGGTGAGCCGGGATTCTTGGCGAACCTCGCGCAAGCGTTCGCCGAGCGTGGATGTTGTGCGCAGGGGCTTCTTGAAGAACGAGAATCTCAAAGTGTGCGATTATCAGCTTCCTCACCATCCTCTCCATCCCCGCCTTCTTCCATTGTCTCCGCCCCCTCCTCCCCCTCTTCGTCCAGCAGCGCAGCAGCCTTGGCGGTCGCCATCAGGATCTCCCGCGGCTTCGCGCCTTCGCCCGGGCCAATGAAGCCCTGTTCCTCCAGCACGTCGAGCACCCGAGCCGCGCGCGCGTAGCCGATGCGCAGCCGGCGCTGCAACAGCGAGGCTGACGCTTTCCCGGCCTGGAGGATGACCTCTTTCGCCTGGCTCACGAGCTCATCATCGCCCAAGTCGTCGAAGCCGCCCTCAAGGGTCGGCGAGGGCTTGTCCACGACATCGGCAACATAGTCGGGTTCGGCTTGCGCCTTCAAGTGATTCGTCACGCCCTCGATGTCCTTTTCTGATACGAAGGCGCCCTGGATGCGGCGCGGCTTGGCCATGTCTGCGTTGATGAACAACATGTCCCCGCGGCCCAGGAGCTTTTCTGCGCCGCCGTGGTCAAGAATGGTGCGCGAGTCCGCGCCCGAGGCAACGGTGAAGGCGATGCGGGCAGTGATGTTCGCTTTGATGAGGCCGGTGATGACGTCCACGGACGGCCGTTGCGTTGCCACCACCAGGTGGATGCCGACGGCGCGGGCCATTTGCGCCAGCCGGACAATCGCACCCTCGACCTCGTTCGCGGCCACGGCCATGAGGTCGGCCAGCTCGTCGATGACCACCACGAGGTACGGCATGCCATCATCCACGTCTTGGTGGTACGTCTGGATGTTGCGCTTGCCGGCGTCGGAGAGGAGTTGGAAGCGACGATCCATCTCACCCACGACCCAGCGCAAGGCGTTGATGGTCTTCTTTGAGTCGGTGATGACCGGTGTCAGGAGGTGGGGCAGGTTGTTGTAGGACGTGAGTTCGACGCGCTTGGGGTCAACGAGGATGAGCTTGAGCTCGTCGGGGCTGTTCGTCGCCAGGAATGACAGGAGCAAACTGTTAATCATGACGGATTTTCCTGAACCAGTCGCACCGGCAATAAGCAAGTGCGGCATGGGGTCGAGGTCAGTCGTCACGGGTGCGCCGGACACGTCGCGGCCCAGGACGAACGACAGCGGCGACGTGCGGCGTTTGAACGCGTCGCTCTCCAGCAGTTCGCGGAGGTTCACGAGTCCAATTTTTTGGTTCGGCACCTCGATACCAATCAATGATTTGCCCGGGATTGGTGCCTCAATGCGAATCGGGTGGGCGGCCAGGGCCAGGGCGAGGTCGTTCGCGAGCGTCGTAATCTGGGAGACCTTTACCCCTTCGGCCGGTTTAAACGTGTACTGCGTGACCGTCGGGCCGACGCTCACGTCACCCATCTCAACCGCGATGCCGAAGTTTTCCAGCGCTTTGCGAATTTTCTCTTGGTTCGCCGTGGTGTCGCCGCTCGTTGGCTTGGAACCGTTCTTCTCCAGCAACTCAAGCGGGAAGGTGAGGCCGTTGTGCTTGCGGAAAACCCGCTTGGGTTTGGGCTGGGCAGCCTCATCTTCGTCGCTGGCGGACGCTGCTTCGTGAGCCCCGGCCGCTTCCTCCTCGACCTCATCCATCGCACGGCGCGAGAACTCGATGGGTTCCTCATCCCCTCGTTCCCGCGCTTCTCGGATGGCATCCTTAGCCTGGCCGAACACCCGACCCACGGATTGCCCGCGCCGGAACAACCGCGACAAGGACGTATTCAAAAGGAGGAGACCACCAATGATGAGCAGGGCGATGAAGACGACCGTGGCCGCCACCTTGCCCATCGCCCCGGTGAGCGGGGTCCACAGCAGCGCACCAAGCACGCCGCCGCCAATGCCCTCGTCGATGTTCTGCCCACCGAGGTTCAACAACGCCGCCACGGCAAGCAACACGACGATGCCGCCGGCAATTTGGGTCGAGCGGATCGGTTCGCGCTGTGGCCGCGCCAGGACAACGCCGATGGCGGCCAGGGCCACGGGTACAAGCCACCGTCCCCAGCCAACGAGCACCGCCAGCGCGTTGCGCAATCCTTCGCCAAAACGGCCGGCAATGTTGAACAACGCCAGCAGGCTCAAGAGCACCAGCAAGAAGAGCGCGACGACCAACACACCGTGCCGCGTTTCCGGCTTCAGCTGCGGTTCCGAATCTTCTGGCCGCGCGTCGTCCTCGCGCTCGTCAGCTGCGGGCTCGTATTTTCGGATTTTCCGTTTGGCCATTGGTACTAAGGGTTGACGGTGAGGGGTGAGGGTTCAGGGTCGTTCCGCCTCCGAGTATATACCCTCCGTCCTCGACGCTCTACCCTTACGCCTCGGCCTCAACATGTCTCTTCGTCCGATCCTCGCCAAATCCGGTTCCGGCCGGAATCCGTTTCCCGATGATGACGTTCTCCTTGAGGCCGTTGAGCGAATCCACTTTGCCGGAGATGGCAGCGTCGATCAGGACGCGGGCCGTCTCTTGGAACGACGCCGCCGAGAGGAAGCTGTCAGTGGACAGCGAGGCTTTGGTGATGCCGAGGAGCATGGGCTCGAGTTTTGCTTCCTGCCCCTTCTTGGCGCGAATGCGAGCGTTCTCCCGCTGGGCCGTAATGTGCTCAACGGTCTCGCCGGTCAACAGGTTCGTGTCGCCCTCGTCCTCGACGAAGACGCGCGAGAACACCTGTCGGCAAATGACCTCGATGTGCTTCTCATTGAGCGGCTGGCCTTGCGAGGAGTAGACGTACTGAATCTCCTTGATGATGTACTGCTGGGCGGCCTGTTGGCCTTTGAGACGGAACAGCTCGAACAGGTTCAGCGAGCCTTCGGTCAGCTGGTCGCCCGGGTTCACCAAGCCACCGCGCTTGACCCACACGCTGAAGCCGGCCGGCACGGGGTGTTCGCGCTGGGCATCGCGTTCATAGGTTACGGTCACCGCGTCGCGGTCAACGGCGACGCGCCCGCCGACCTTCGCCTTGACCTCGTCGTCGCCGATGGTGCCCAGGACCGCACCGTCTTTGACCTTGGCGCCGTCCTTGGCCTTCCACGCGACCTTGAGCTTGCCGCCGCGCTTGCTCTTCGGCTCGTAGCGGTCCTGCTTGGTCTCGCGGAAGTTGATGACAATCGTCTTGTGGCCCTCGTCGTCGCGAATGTCGACCTGCCCAGCCACGTCCGCGATGACCGCCGGCTTCTTGACCGGACGGGCTTCGAACAGCTCCTCGACCCGTGGGAGTCCCTGGGTGATGTCTTGGCCGGCCACCCCACCGGTGTGGAACGTCCGCATGGTCAGCTGCGTGCCCGGCTCGCCAATGGACTGGGCAGCGATGATGCCAACGGCAGTCCCGAGCGCAACGAGCGTGTTGTATCCGAGGTCGTAGCCATAGCACTGACGGCAGAGCCCCCGCTCGGCTTTACAGGTAAGGACAGAGCGGATGCGGGCTTCGTCAGCGTCGGCCGCGGCGACCTTGTCACACTGTTCGGGCGTCAGGAGCGTCCCGGCGCGGACCACGGCCTTTTTCGTCTTCGGGTGCACAACCTTCTCGAGCAGCACGCGGCCGAGAATCCGATCAGCGAGTTTCACGCCCATCTCCTCGCTCTGCTGCTTGGTGAGCACGAGACCCTCGGTATCGCCACAGTCTTCCTCTTGGATAACGACGTCCTGGGCAACGTCGATGAGCCGGCGCGTCAGATAGCCGGCATTGGCCGTGCGGAGCGCCGTGTCAGACAACCCCTTGCGCGTGCCGTGTGTGGAAATGAAGTATTCCAGGACGTCGAACCCTTCCTTGAAGCTCCCCTTCACCGGCAGTTCAATTGTTTCGCCGCTCGGGTTCGTCACCAATCCTTTCATGCCCATCATCTGGGTAATCTGCGCCCACGACCCGCGCGCGCCCGAGCCGATCATCGCGGCCACCGGCCCATGGGGGTCGAGGGCGTTTTTCGAGAGGTCCGTCACCTTGTCTTTGGTCGCTGCCCAGACCTCGATGGACTTCACGCGGCGCTCGTCGTCGGTGAGGAGCCCCTGCTCGTAATGCTGGCGGATTTGGTCAATCTCCTTCTCCGCGTTGGCCAACGCGTGGTTCTTGCCCTTCGGGAGCGGCAGGTCGTCCATGCCCCACGACATCCCCGACAACGTGAGGTACTCGAAGGCCAAACCTTTCAACGCATCGAGCACCTCAACGGTCTTCTCGGCGCCGTAGCGGGTGAGCAAATCACCGACGAGCGAGGATAAGGATTTCTTGTCCATGGGTTCATTGATGTACGGGTAATCGTCGGGCAAGGTCCGGTTGAAAATAATGCGGCCGGGAGTGGTCTGCATCACCTCACCCTGCTCGTTCATGGTCTGACACACCTCTTGAATGTGGGCGTGGCCCGATTGGTAGGCGATGACGGCCTCGTCGAACGTCCCGAACAGTTTCGGCGTCGTTGCCTCGCCGTCGCCGCGCAGGGCCGTGAGGTAGTACACGCCCAGCACGATGTCCTGCTGTGGCGACACGACGGGCGTGCCAACTGCGGGCTTGAGCAGGTTTTTGCTCGAGAGCATAATCTCGGCCGCTTCCTGCTTGGCCTTTTCCGTGAGCGGCACGTGGACGGCCATCTGGTCGCCATCGAAGTCCGCGTTGAAGGCCGGACAGACCATCGGGTGAATCTGGATGGCCTTCCCTTCAATCAGGATGGGCTGAAACGCTTGGATGCCAAGACGGTGGAGGGTCGGCGCGCGGTTGAGCAGGACGTGCGCGCCCTGGGTCACCTCTTCCAGAATGTCCCAGACTTCGGGATGGTCGGCTTCGATGTAGCGGCCGGCCGACCGGACGTTGTGGACGAGCTCGCGCTGGATGAGTTTGGAAATGACGAACGGCCGGAAGAGCTCGAGTGCCATCCGCTTGGGCAGGCCGCACTGGTAGAGTTTCAGGTGCGGACCGATGACAATGACCGAGCGGCCCGAGTAGTCGACGCGCTTGCCCAGCAAGTTCTGGCGGAACCGGCCCTGCTTGCCTTTGAGCATGTCCGCGATGGACTTGAGCATGCGCTTCTGGCCGGTGGAGGCCGTGACGGTCTTGCCGTGCCGCGCGCCATTGTCGATGAGCGCGTCCACTGCTTCTTGGAGCATGCGCTTCTCATTGCGCGTGATGACCTCGGGCGCGTTCAACTCGAGCAGGCGCTTGAGGCGGTTGTTCCGGTTGATGACGCGGCGGTAGAGGTCGTTCAAATCCGAGGTTGCGAACCGGCCGCCGTCGAGCTGCACCATGGGCCGCAAGTCTGGCGGAATCACCGGAATCGTGGTCAAAATGGTCCATTCCGGCCGGATGCCGTTCGTTTTCAAATTCTTATAGAGCCGCAACCGACGGAGGAGCCGACGACGCTTGTTCTCGGGCGCTTCGACGAGGTCTGTCTCAAGGTTCTTGATTTCCGCGTCGAAGTCAATCGCTTCGAGCAACTGACGGATGGCCTCGGCGCCGATGCCAGCTTCGAACACGTGACCGTACTTCAAGGACAGGTCGCGGTAGGTGGCCTCGGAGATAATCTCGAAGGGTTTGAGGTCCTTGAGCTCCTTCTTGGCAAGCTCGATGGCGTCCTGGAGGGTCTTGAGCTGCTCGTTCTTGGCCAACGCTTGGCTCGTGAGCTCGGCCTCGAGTTTGACCCCGGCCGAGGAACGCTCCTTGGCGCTCGACGTCTCGGCCAGCACCTTCGCCCGCTTCTGCTTGAGTTCGGTCGAGGCGCGCTGGAACTCGGCTTCGATCTGCTTGCGTTTGGTGTCGGCTTCTTGGTCGATTTGGGCGAGCGTCCCTTTCTTGCGGTCTTCAGACACAGCCGTCACGATGAAGTTGGCGAAGTAAATGACCTTTTCCAAATCTTGCACGGACAAATCGAGCAACAAACCAATCTTCGACGGCAGCCCGCGCAGGAACCAGATGTGGGAGACTGGCGCGGCCAAGTCAATGTGCGCCATGCGCTCGCGGCGGACGACCGACCGCGTGACCTCAACCCCGCACTTGTCACAGACAATGCCCTTGTAGCGGATGCGCTTGTACTTGCCGCAGTAGCACTCCCAGTCCTTGGTCGGGCCGAAGATGCGCTCGTCGAACAGGCCATCCTTCTCCGGCTTCTGCGTGCGGTAGTTGATGGTCTCGGGTCGCGTCACCTCGCCGTACGACCAGCGGTGGATGTCGTCCGGCGACGCCAGCTTCAGGCGGATGGCCTCGAAGTCAACGGCCTTGGTCTCTTCGTACATACTACGCCGTCGCTCCTTCCTTCGCGGCCACTGGTTCTGCTCGTTTCACGGTCTCGGCGTTGTCTTCAACGTCGGCGGCGGCCGCAGGAGCTGCACGCTTCGATGGTGAACGGACCGGGCGGCGCTCATACTCGTCCTCACGGATGGTCGCGCCAATGAGATCAACGTCAAGCGCCAGCCCCTTGAGTTCGCGGGTCAAGACGTTGAACGACTCGGGAACGTTGATGCGACGGATGGGCTCACCCTTGATGACCGCCTCATAGGCTTTCGAACGACCAGGCACGTCATCGGACTTGATGGTGAGCATTTCCTGGAGCATGTGCGCGGCACCGTAGGCCTCGAGCGCCCAGACCTCCATTTCACCGAACCGCTGGCCGCCGAACTGGGCCTTGCCACCCAACGGCTGTTGGGTAACAAGCGAGTACGGGCCAATCGAGCGCTGGTGAATCTTGTCCTCGACCATGTGCGCCAGTTTGAGCATGTAAATGTAGCCGACGGTCACGCGCTGGTCGAACTTCTCGCCGGTGCGGCCGTCGAACAACTCCAGTTTGCCGTCCGGCGGGTAGCCGGCCTTCCGGAGCTCGTCGCGGATGGTCTGCTCCTCCACGCCGGTCAGAACCGGAGTGGCGACGCGGTAGCCGAGGTCGTTCGCAGCCAATCCAAGGTGGGTTTCCAGAATCTGGCCGAGGTTCATGCGCGACACGACGCCGAGCGGATTGAGAATGATGTCCACCACGCGGCCGTCGGGCAAGAATGGCATATCTTCGGCTGCGACGATGCGGCTGATGACCCCCTTATTGCCGTGGCGACCAGCCATCTTGTCGCCGACTTGGATCTTGCGCAGCTGCGCAACCGACACTTGAATTTGCTTGATGACGCCCGACGGCAGCTTGTCGCCCTTGTCGCGGCTGAACACTTTGATGTCAACCACCTTGCCGTGCTCGCCGTGCTCCAAGTAGAGCGAGCTGTCTTTGACGTCCTTGGCCTTCTCGCCGAAGATGGCGCGGAGCAGTTTCTCCTCGGCCGAGAGTTCGGTTTCGCCCTTCGGGGTGATCTTGCCGACCAGGATGTCGCCGGAGGTCACGGACGCGCCAATGCGGACGATGCCCTCTTCATCCAAGTCTTTGAGCTTCTCTTCGGAAACGTTCGGGATGTCGCGGGTGACGACCTCGGGGCCGAGCTTCGTGTCCCGCACGTCGATCGTGTAGTCCTCGATGTGGATCGAGGTGAACCGGTCGTCGTGCACGACTTTTTCTGAAATGAGCACCGCGTCCTCGTAGTTCCCGCCTTCCCACGACATGAAGGCCACCAACAGATTCTGCCCGAGTGCCAGTTCGCCTTTCTCCGTGGCCGCTCCCTCGGCCAACACGTCGTCAGCCTTCACCCGCTGGCCTTTGTCGACTGTTGGCACTTGGTTGATGCAGGTTGAGGCATTCGAGCGGAAGAAGTTGCGCAGCTCGTACGTCCGCAGGTGGCCGTCGTCCTCTAGCACCTCCACCAGGTTGGCCTGGACCTTCACCACCTTGCCGGCCTTCTCTGCCAGCACGACCTGACCCGAATCGCGGGCAGCGCGGGCTTCCACGCCCGTACCGACCAGCGGCGCCTGGGGGCGAACGACCGAAACGGCCTGGCGCTGCATGTTCGTCCCCATAAGCGCGCGGACCGCGTCGTCATGCTCAAGGAACGGGATGAGCGAGGTCGAAATGGAGACGATTTGCTTGGGCGACACGTCCATGTAATCGATGACGGAGACATCGGCGATGGTCGGTTCGCCGTGCAGCCGCACCTCAGCCTTCTCGTTTTTGAAGTAGCCGTGCTCATCAACCGGCGTGGTGGCAGCGGTGGTGGTGCGCCGCTCCTCGGTGAACGCGTCAACGTACTGCACCTCGTCGGTCACGCGCGGTTTGACCGGGATGGTTTCTCGCTTGGTCGCCTTGAGCGTTTTGGCGGCGGCGGCCGTGATTTTTCCACCGGCTTTTACGCCGCCGATGTCTTCGCGGGCAATTTCACCCACCGCCGACTTCCCATCATTCGGCACATCGTGGACGACGATTCGGAACGGCGTTTCGATGAACCCGTAGTCGTTGACGCGCGCAAAGCAGGCCAGGTGGCCAACCAAGCCGATGTTCGGACCTTCGGGCGTGGCGATCGGGCAGATGCGGCCGTAGTGGGTGCGGTGCACGTCGCGGACGTCAAAGCCGGCGCGTTCGCGGGACAGCCCGCCTGGCCCCATGGCCGACAGCCGGCGCTTGTGCTCGAGCTCGGCCAGCGGGTTCGTCTGGTCCATGAACTGCGAGAGCTGCGAACTCATGAAGAATTCTTTGATGGACCCGATGACGGGCCGGGCGTTGACGAGTTGGTTCGGCGTGATGGTTGCGATGTCGAGCGTGGACATGCGGTCCTTGATGATGCGCTCCATGCGCGCCAAGCCGACGCGGAACTTGTTCTGGACGAGCTCGCCAATGGCGCGGACGCGGCGGTTGCCCAGGTGGTCGATGTCGTCCGAGTCTTTCTGGGAGTTGTTCAGACGGATAATTTCTTTGACAATGGCGACCAAATCTTCCTTCCGCAGCACGCGGTGCTCTTTGTCGTTCGGGACGTCCGTGCCAAACCGGAGGTTCAACTTATAGCGCCCCACGCGACCGAAGTCGTAGCGGTCAAAGGCAAAGAACATCTTCGTGATGAGTTCGCGGGCGTTGTCGACGGTCGCCAGGTCGCCCGGCCGGATGCGCTTGTAGACTTCCTTCAACCCTTCGGCCTCGTTCTTGGACGGATCCTTGGCGATGGTCGCTTCGATGAACTTGTTCGTGGGGTGCTGGTCAACGTCCTTGAACACATCGAACAGCTCATCATCACTGCCGTAGCCGAACGCGCGGAGGAGCGCGGTCACCGGCACCTTCCGCTTGCGATCGATCTTCACGGCAATGACGTTGTTCGCGTCCGTTTCCAGCTCCAGCCAGGCGCCGCGGTTCGGGATGATCTTCGCGCCGTACGCTTTATTGCCGCGCACGAACTCATGGGTAAAAAAGACCCCAGCCGAACGGATGAGCTGGGAAACGACGACGCGCTCAATGCCATTAATAATAAACGTGCCGCGCGGGGTCATGACCGGGAAGTCGCCGAGGTAGATTTCCTGCTCCTTGATTTCACCCGTCTTCTTGTTGACCAGCCGGGTGCCGACGCGCAGGGCGGCTTCGTAGGTCACGTTCTTATTCTTGGCCGTGACCTCGTCGGACTTCGGCTCGTCGAGGTAATACTTCAAAAAGTACAATTCCAAATCGCGCCCGATGAAGTCTTTCACCGGGCTGATTTCGTCGAACAGCTCTTTCAAGCCGTCGTGGAAAAACCAATCATTCGACCTCCGCTGGATCTCGATGAGATCCGGGAGTTCGATGGCTTCTTGCAGTTTAGAAAAATACCGCTGGGGTGCGACGACGCTCTTCGTGGGGGGCATTAAACCGCTCCAGTGTGCCTTCCGGGGAGAATAAAACGATGAAATAATGACAGCCCCGAACAATAACTCCAGCTTCCCCACGAATGCTTGAGGTGCGTTTACCTGCGAGGTTGTCAACGGTGACTATACTGGCGGGATAGAACGTTGTCAAGAATGTGGGCGCCAGGGTCATGCTCTTCAATAAATTTTGGCTTATATTAGCTATTTCGTATCTAAGAACTAGAGCCCATCCCAAAAATCCATTCCGGCGCTGCGGCCCGGAATTTCGGGCTGCGACGCTTCGTCTCGGACTCGCAATATAGCGAATATTCCTCGTCCTCCGACTCGCGCCTCGCCTCGAAATTCCGTCCCTCGGCTCG
>JACPUP010000061.1 GCA_016192205.1 Candidatus Kerfeldbacteria bacterium | reverse complement strand
GCCGTACTTGTCGGCCTGGAGATACCAGCGGGCACGGATGGTTCTCGGTGCAGAGAGTGGTGATCCTGGCATAGGGGTCGAGAGTTAACATTTGTCACCCTTAGCCTATCAGACCGTCACCCCTAGATGTGTACTGTACAACGCATTGACAAACCCCTCAATCTTTGCTACCATAAGCCGTTTTCCATTACTCTTACCCTATGCCTTCTCGGAGGAAAAAGAACGCAACGAAGAAACGGACGCCGAAGTCAGCCGGAACGCCGCGGCGGGCAACAGACGGTCCAGTGCTCCAGCCGTGGCACGCGCGGATGGGGCAGCGGCTCTACCACGCGTTCATCCCGCACCCGGGCAACGACCACCAGCCGCACGCCTTGCGGCCGCGGTCGCTCGTTTCGATTGCCGTGGCTGTCGTCGCCATCAAGGTGCTCGTTACCGGCCTGCTCTTCGCCATCTATCCGACGCCGGGGTTTTTCTCGTCCGCCACCGTTGAACGGTTCTTGACGCTCACGAACAGCGAACGGACCACAGCCGGGCTCGAACCTCTGACCGTCAGCAGCAAGCTCGCGGCTGCAGCCGAAGCCAAGGCCACGGACATTTTGCAGTATGATTACTTTGCCCATACCACGCCGAGCGGCAAGAAGTTCTTCCAGTGGATCCAGGACCAGGGCTATCGGTATTCGACTGCCGGCGAGAACTTGGCGCTCGATTTTGCCGACGCTGACGTGGCGCACAACACGCTTATGGCCTCGTCTGGCCACAAAGCCAACATCTTGAGCGAGAAGTACCAGCAGATCGGCCTGGCTGTCCAGAGCGGCACCTTCGACGGCCGCCAGACAAACGTGCTCGTGCAGCTGTTCGCGGCGCCGGTGAAGGTCCAAAGTCGGCCGATTGCCAGCGCCGAGGAAAAGCCGGCAACCGAGCCGGGCCAAGGCAACAATCAGCAGCCAGCTGCCAACCTACCACCGACAGCCAACAACCCGCCACCCCCACCCCAAGTTCCCACGTTCCGGGCTGAATCGCCAGCCCAGAACTATAAGGAGTTTTCGCTGACCGTGGGCGACCATGCGGTTCTGACAGCCGAGTTTACGAACACCGGCACCATCACCTGGACGCGTGAAGGGCCCAACGCGGTCACGCTCGACACAGCTGCGCCATCTGGCCGCGAGAGCGCATTGGCAGCTGATGGTTGGCCGAGTTCAACTCGTGCGGCCTTACTTGCGCCAGCCGAAGTCGCGCCGGGGCAAACTGGCCGTTGGATTTTCACAATCGCAGCGCCAGCCGTCACCGGCGTCTATGCCGAGCGGTTTCACTTGGCGCTCTCTGACGGCTCGGTCATTTCGAACGCTGATGTGACGTTCACCGTTTCGGTCGAGCCGCCAGTGGTTGAGCCGATCCCAACTGCGCCCATTGCCTCGGCCCAGGAACCTCCCGCACCCGGCGAGCTAACGAGTGAAGACTTGTCGCCGACTGGCGAGCTCCAGCAGGTTATCGATGCGCCAGTCGCCTCGGCGAACCAAGTGCCGGTGTCGCTGGCCACCGTGGTCCGCGGGGCCGTGGCCACGAGCAATATGCTGTTCATGGTGCTCATCGGGTTCCTAACCGTGGCGCTGCTGGTTGCGGTCTTCGTCCGCTACGAAATTCAGCACCACCACATTGTGGCTGGGACGATTCTGCTGATCGTCCTGACCGCCGGGCTGCTCGTGGCTGGCGTCCACTTTTTGAACCTGGGGCCGTTGGCAGAGCCGCAGGTGGCTGCTACGAGCACGATGTTGCCATAGTAATTCATTGCTCGTAGTTGCGGCGATAGTAGGCAGGTAGGATAGTAGGCGGGTAGGAGGCGGTACTCTCCTACCTTCCTACCCGCCTAGCGATTTTTTTGTTGACCGTTCCCCGTGGAAAGACGAAAATGCCCTTGCATGGATACCACCGCGCAGGGAATTCTCTCTACCCTCATCTACCACGATCAGTTCGATTATCCGCTCACCCGCGATGAGTGCTGGCGGTGGTGGTATGGCGGGCGCGACGAAGCGCCGACTCGTGAGCGGGTCGAAGCTGCGTGCCGACAGCTGATAGCTGACGGCCGCGTGCTGGCAACAGGCGGCTTTCTTCATCTGCCGAAACGCGAGCCAATTGTCGCCCTGCGTATCGAACGCGCCGGCCATAACCACATCAAGTGGCACAACGCCCGCCGGGCCGCGCGCTGGCTGCAGACCGTGCCGTTTTTCCGCTACCTGGCCGTTTGCAACACGGTGGCCATCAACAACGGCAAGCCCGAGAGCGATGTGGACGTCTTCATCGTGGCGCGCCGTGGTCGGCTCTGGCTGACGCGCGCGCTGGTGACGGCCGTGGTGCAGTCGCTCGGTCTGCGACGGCACGGCACGAAGATCGCGAACCGCGTCTGCCTCTCGTTTTTCGTGACTGACGCCGCGCTCGACTTTTCGCCACTGCTTCTGAAGCCCGCCGACCCGTACTTCGCCTTCTGGGTCGCCCAGCTCGTACCGCTCTACGATCCTGATAACCTCTCTGGAACTATTCGCGCGAATAATGCCTGGGTCACCGGCTCCCTCCCAAACGCATTCTCCACCCGCCCGTCTACTCCCTACTCCCTCCTCACTCCCGTCTCCTCCACGCCAAACAACGGTTCTTAGAAAAAATGTTCTCTGGCCGTTTCGGTAACTGGTGCGAGGCCCTCGCCCGCAACGCGCAGAAGCGCAAAATGGAATCGGTCGCCCGCACCTCGCCCTTGCGCCGCGTGGTCATCACCGACGACGTGCTCAAGTTCCACGAAGAAGACCGGCGGCAGCAGTACAACCTCCGTTTCCTCGAGCAACGCGAACGCCTCCTCGGCCAGAGGTAGGGGAGGGGGAAGGCCTGCACAGGCAAGGCCTTCCCCACTGCGCGCCGTCAGTCGTCGAACCGACGGTCGGGGTCGTCCGTCCAGACTTGGGCGTCCTCGGTGTCTCCGAGATCGTCGCGGTCCGAGTCCGGCTCCAACCCCTGGTAGTACTGACGGAGCGACTCGACGTCGTCCGCCAGCAGCGTCTGAACTGCGCTCCGCTCTTGCGTTACCGCGTTCCAGCCCATCACCATGACACCCTCCCAACTCCAAGAACAAAGCCGTCAGATTCCTAGCGAAGAGCAGCCTACCGGAGCCAGGGTGGGCCGTCAACTGGGGCTTGACGCGTTTCCAGGGCCTCTTTATAGTAGTGTCGCAGGGAAATTAGCAGTCTTTGATTCGGAGTGCTAATTCGCTTCAAATGCATTATTAATCAAGCGTTTTCGAAATCTATGCCGAAACTCAAACCCCTCGGTGACCGCATTGTCGTGAAACCCCTGACCCAAGAAGAGGTGACGAAATCCGGCATTGTCCTGCCGGACACGGTCGAGAAAGAGAAGAAGGAGCAGGGTGAAGTCGTCTCCATCGGCGACGGCGAGAAAATCAAGAAACTCGGTTTGAAGGTCGGCGACACTGTGCTCTTCGGCAAGTACGCCGGCGAGGACGTGGAGCTCGACGAGGGGAATGAGAAAGTCGAATACAAGGTCCTCAAGGACGAGGACGTTTTGGCGGTGATTCAATAAGCTTCTAGAAGGACGCATTATGGCAAAGATGATTCAATTCGATGAGCAGGCGCGCGCGGCTTTGAAGCGCGGCATTGACCAGCTGGCGAACATCGTGAAGACCACGCTCGGTCCCAAAGGCAAAAACGTGGTGCTCGACAAGGGCTTTGGTTCACCGACCATTACGAACGACGGCGTGACCATCGCCAAGGAAATCGAACTCGAAGACAAGTTCGAGAACATGGGCGCGCAGCTCGTGCGCGAAGTGGCCGAGAAGACGAATGACGTGGCCGGCGACGGCACCACCACCGCCACCGTGCTCGCCCAGTCCATTGTTGAGGAAGGCTTGCGCAATGTCGCGGCCGGCACCAACCCCATGGCATTAAAGCGCGGCATCGAGCAGGCGGTCGTCCGAGCCGTCGAGGCGCTGAAGGACATCTCAAAGCCGGTGAAAGCGAACGACGAAATCGCCAACGTCGCTTCGATATCCGCCCAAGACCAGGAAATCGGCAAAGCCATCGCCGAGGTCATGGCGAAAGTCGGCAAGGATGGCGTCGTGACCGTCGAAGAGTCGCAGACCTTCGGCCTCGAGAAAGAGATTGTCGAAGGCATGCAGTTCGACAAAGGGTACGTGTCGCCGTACATGGTGACCAACCCTGACCGGATGGAAGCGGTCTACGAGGACGCGCAGATGCTCATCACGGACAAGAAGATTTCCGCGGTGACCGACATCCTGCCGTTTTTGGAAAAGCTCGCCCAGACTGGCAAGAAGAACCTTGTGCTCGTGGCCGAGGACGTTGAGGGCGAAGCACTGGCGACGTTCGTGGTGAACAAAATCCGCGGCACGTTCAATGTGCTGGCGGTCAAAGCCCCGGGCTTCGGCGACCGGCGCAAGGAAATGTTGCAGGACATCGCCACGCTCACCGGCGGCCGCGTGGTTTCGGAGGACGTTGGCCTGAAGCTCGACTCGGTTGAAATCGACGTGTTGGGCCAAGCCCACAAGGTCATCGCGACCAAGGAGAACACGACTGTGGTGGGTGGCAAGGGCGACGCATCGGCCATCAAAGACCGCGTGGCGCAGATTAAGAAGGAACTGGCCGAAACGACCTCGGACTTCGATAAGGAAAAACTCCAAGAGCGGCTGGCTAAGCTCACCGGCGGTGTGGCCATTTTGAAGGTTGGTGCGGCCACGGAGACCGAGCTCAAGGAGAAGAAACACCGCATCGAAGACGCCGTCCAGGCCACCAAGGCCGCCATTGAGGAAGGCATCGTGCCGGGGGGCGGCGTGGCGTTGCTGCGAACGATCAAGGCGCTCGAGTCAGTGAAGCTCGAGGACAAAGACGAGCAGATCGGCATAAACATCCTCCGTCGCGCGCTCGAAGCTCCCATCCGCCAGATTGTGGCCAATGCCGGCCAGGAAGCCTCGGTCGTGACCCAAAAGGTGAAAGACAGCGTCGGCAGCTTCGGCTACGACGCCGCCAAAGATGAATACGACGACCTCGTGAAGCGGGGCATCGTCGACCCAACCAAAGTGACGCGCTCGGCCTTGCAGAACGCAGCCTCGATTGCCGCGCTCATCATCACCACCGAAGCAACGGTCACCGACAAGCCCGAGAAGAAGGACGCCGGCGCCGGAATGCCGCCGGGGATGGGTGGTATGGGCGGCATGGACATGGGAATGTAACGGGAATCTGGAATCTGGAATCAGGAATATGGAATCTGGAAGGACCCGCGGTGGCGCGGGTCCTTCCTCGCTACTTGATCATGCTATGATGTTCTTCATATGACGACATTCCCGCGCGGGGTTGAGGTGGTCGGGTCGGCCGTCATTGAAGATGACAAAGGCCGGATACTTTTGGCGCGCTCGCCGCAGTGGTCGAACAAGTGGGTTCTGCCCGGCGGACACATCGAGCCGGGCGAAACGATTATGGCGGCACTGGTGCGCGAGGCCGAGGAGGAAACGGGTCTCAAGCTGAAACCCGTCGCCGTCATTGCGTGGGGCGAGCTTCTCGGGTCAAAAGATTTTGAACGTCCAGCGCACTTCATTTACTTCGACATCTATGCGAAAGTTGCTGGCGGCATGCTCGAACTCGACGGGGAGGAGCTGACCGAGTCGCAATGGGTCACGCCCGAAAAAGCAAAAACGTTTGCTTTGGCCGAAAGCTACGCCGAGACCATCGACGCGTTCATCCGCTATCGCACCAAGCAATAAAAAGGAGCGGCGCACCGGCAGTTGCCAGTGCGCCAGACGTCGACCACGAGGACGATGACCAAGAAGGTCAGGACGAGGATGAGGACGAAGTTTGGTCAGACGACGTTGTTGCCGAGGGTTGCGTTGAGACATTTCAAAGGACAAGAATCAGGAATCACGAGTAAGGAATATGGGTAAGGCATTCATCCGCCCCTCATTCCTTATTCGCGATTCCTTATTCGTTCGTTCCCATCTTGCGGCGCGCTTGCTATACTTGCTCTTATGGTGGGTGAACCAAAAAGCACGACGAAGATCGGCGACTGGCCGTTGAGCCGGTTCGGCCGGCTGGCGAACGTGCTGGCGTTCACGGCCGGCATCATTGGCGTGGTGCTCGTCGCCTTCCGCACGCACGGCATCTACCTGTGGACCGTCCTGCTCGTGTTCTACATCGTGTTGTCGTTCCGTCTGACGCGTCACGGCGGTCGCGGCATCCACCTTTTGACGACCAGTTGGCTGACCGGCGTCCCATTGGGTTTCGCGTTCGGCGTCACCGAGCTGCTGACATATCGCGATTCTCTCTACGTACTTGACCTGGTGCGCTTGCCGATTCTCGTCTCGCTCTTCGGCATCGTCGTGACCACGGCCACGGGCTACGCGCGCACGCGCCGCGTCACCACGCGGCACCTGCTGTTCGGTGACCACGAGGCGCCGAGACGAGGAAAGTAGGAGAGTAGGGCGGTAGAAAAGGAGGCAGACAAGTTCGTAGGACGATTGGCTACCTTCCTAGCTTGCCTACAGGCCTACCAGCCAGGTCAATTGTCGAGAATCGTTATCAGAGGTGCAATGCCGAAACAACGTCACTCGCTGAACAAACATCGTCGCTTCATCCGCTGGTTTAATGATGTAACTATCCGCGACGTCCCGCTCGTCGGCGGCAAGAACGCGAGCTTGGGCGAGATGTATCGCAACCTCGTGCCGAAGGGCGTGCGGATTCCGAACGGCTACGCCATCACCGCCAAAGCCTATTTTCATTTCGTGAAAAAGGCCGCAATCGACGATGACATTCGCCGCATCCTCAAAGGCCTCGACACGCATGACCTCCGCAACTTGCGCGAGCGCGGCCGACAGGTGCGGCAAACCATTTTGAATGCCGCGTTGCCGCCCGAGCTCGAAGCGGCCATTGTCGAAAACTACCGAAAGCTCGAAGGACAGTACGGTCAGAACGTGGATGTAGCCGTGCGCTCGTCCGCCACAGCCGAAGATCTGCCCGATGCATCGTTCGCCGGCCAGCAGGAAACGTTTTTGAACATCCGTGGCACCCACGCGCTCCTCGACGCGGTCCGCCGCTGCTTTGCTTCGCTCTTCACTGACCGCGCTTTGAGCTACCGCGAAGATAAACACTTCGACCACTTCGACGTCGGGCTGTCCGTGGCCGTCCAGAAGATGGTGCGTTCGGATAGAGCTGCTTCAGGCGTGATGTTCTCCATCGACACCGAGTCCGGTTTCAAGGACGCGGTGCTCATCAACGCTTCGTACGGCTTGGGCGAGAACGTCGTCCAGGGCGCCGTGTCGCCGGACGAGTTCTACGTGCACAAGCCCACGCTGAAACTCGGCTTCAAGCCCATCGTGTCCAAGTCGCTCGGTACCAAGCGCAAGAAAATGGTTTACGCGACCGGCGACCATCCGACGAAGAATGTGCTGACAACCAGGGCCGAGCGCCAGTCGTTCTGCATCACCGACCGCGAGGTGCTCCAGCTGGCGAAGTGGGCGATGGTCATTGAAGACCACTACTCGCGCGAGGCGCGGAAGTTCAAGCCTATGGACATGGAGTGGGCCAAGGACGGGCTGACCGGCGAACTGTTCATCGTCCAGGCGCGGCCCGAGACCGTCGTGTCACAGCGCGACACCTCGATTCTTGAGACGTACCACCTCCAGCGCACCGGTAAGGTGCTGGCCGAGGGCGCGCGCGTTGGCAGTAAAATTGGCAGCGGCCGGGCCAATGTCATCCGAGACGTAAAGGCCATTGAGAAGTTCCGCCAAGGCGACGTGCTCGTGACCACGATGACCGACCCGGACTGGGAACCCATCATGAAAATCGCCGCAGCCATCGTGACCGACGAAGGCGGCCGCACCAGCCACGCCGCCATCGTCTCGCGCGAGCTGGGCATCCCGGCCATCGTGGGCGCCGGCGACGCGACCAGGCGCATCCGTACCGGCCAGTCCGTGACCGTGAGTTGCGCCGAGGGCGACGTGGGCAAGGTCTACGCCGGCCTGCTGCCGTTCCGCGTGAGCAAAGTGAATCTCAAAAAAATCAAGCGGCCGAAAACGCACATCAAGATGATTTTCGGCACGCCCGAGCTGGCGTTCGCCACGGCCCAGATCCCGAACGAAGGGGTGGGCCTGGCGCGCGAGGAGTTCATTATCAACTCGTACATCAAAGTCCATCCGATGGCGCTCGTGAAGTACCCAAAGCTCAAGGACGCAGCAGCCGTGCGCGAGATTGACCGGTTGACCGTTGGCTACGACAACAAGAAGCAGTACTACGTGGACAAACTGGCGTCTGGCGTGGCGACCATTGCCGCAGCGTTCTACCCGCGCGAGGTCATCGTGCGGCTGGCGGACTTTCGTTCAAACGAGTACGCCGAGCTCGTGGGCGGGGCCGAGTTCGAGCCGGAGGAGCGCAACCCGATGATTGGCTGGCGCGGCGCGTCCCGCTATTACGATCCAAAATACCGGCCAGCGTTCGACCTCGAATGTAAGGCGCTCAAGAAAGTCCGCGACGAAATGGGGCTCAAAAACTTGAAAGTGATGGTCCCGTTCTGCCGCACGGTCGAAGAGGGCAAGAAGGTCATCGCCGCCATGGCCGAGAACGGCCTCAAGCAGCACGTCAACGACCTCGAGGTCTACGTGATGTGCGAGATTCCGTCCAACGTCGTGCTGGCCGAAGAGTTCTTCAAGGTGTTCGACGGCTTTTCCATCGGCTCGAATGATTTGACTCAGCTTACGCTCGGCCTCGACCGCGACTCCGGACTCATTGATCACATCGGCAACGAGAACGACGCGGCGGTCAAGCGGCTGCTCTCCCAGGCCATTGCGGCGGCCAAGCGGGTTGGCAAGCCCATCGGCATCTGCGGTCAGGGGCCGTCCGACTACCCGGAGTTGGCGCGGTTCCTAATGCAAGAGGGGATTGACTCTATCTCATTGAACCCCGACACGATCTTGAAAACGACGGTCGATCTGGCCCGGCTGTCCGCGCGGGGAAAGAGGCTACGTTTTTGAAGCGTTAGGCTACCCAGCGGTGCGAAGGCGGGTACTTTGTTTGCTATACTGATTATATGAAGCGTCGCTTCCCCATGGGAAACCATGCGATCATGGACTACTCCCGGATTACCACAAGAATCTTCTTAGGCACGAATGCGTGTTGCCGGCGTCATTTTGATCTGAAACTCTTGCGGCGTGGCATCACGGCAGATATCTCGCTCGAAGAAGAACGAATTGATGCTCCGCGCGGTGTCGATTACTTCCTGTGGTTGCCGACAAAAGACCATACTGCGCCGACCCAAAAAGACCTGGAGTTGGGCAGCCAGGTCATTGACTGGTGTCTGCGTCACCGGGAAAGAGTCTACATCCACTGTAAAAATGGCCATGGACGAAGCCCGACCCTTCTGGCCGCGTACCTCATCCGCTACCAAGGCAGGTCGGTCCATCGGGCGATCGCGGCAATCAAACGACGCCGACCCGAAATACACCTTGAGCCAAAACAGCAGAATGCCTTGATGGCCTTTGCCCGCCACGAACCCTCATAGGTCGGGCGGTCAGAACCAGGCTCATGGGTCATGCTCTTGACGCAGGTTTTGGTTTAGATTAGTATTTAAATACTTATGGAAATGTTCAAGTAATAGACTATGCTCGACCTTCTTTCCCGCGAAGCCGAGCGGATCCGCTCGGCCCTAGCGACAGACCAAGTTGATAGTAAGGCCCAGGCCTTTGATTTGCTGAGTGACCCGAGCCGGTATCGCATTTTGCGAGCGCTCTCACTCCACCCCGAACTGTGCGTCAGCGACCTCACCGAGCTTTTTGGTATGACCATGCCGGCAGTCTCCCACCACCTGCGATTATTAAAAGATGCCGAGGCGGTCACCTGCTGGCGAGACGGTCAAATGATTTGCTACTCGCTCGCTCGAACCCCGCTGGCGAACTTCATTCGCCAAGCCCTCGAAAAAACCTTGTAATCCATGCCGGCCAAAGTGACCATTTTCCGTTATACCGGCAAACAAGGATTGTTCACCATCCCCAGTTCGGCCTGCCAAGAGTGTGACACGACTATCCACCTCACCCAAGCCTTGTTGTCGCGACTCACACCAGGGAGTGTTCGGCTCACCATTCGTCCGTGGTGGTTGTGTTTTTGGAAAGTGCTTTGGCGCGGCGGCTGGCATCCGCCGATCGTGACCATCAACGGTCGGGTCTTCAGCCAGGGAATCGTGCCTGACGCGAGTTGCTTCAAGCTGGCGCTGGCGCAAGTCATCGACTGACCGTCTCGATCATCACCATCACAAATTTCAACCTGCACGCTAACAGTTACGTATGGCAAAACATCGTTCTCCATTCAAAAGCGGTCTCTGGGTCATTGGCGTTATCGTCGTTACGGGTTTATTGGTTTGGGGCCTAGCCGCGCTCGGCGGTCGCGGGTCGGGTCCGGCCACAACCGGTTCGAACCACGCAGCCGGCCAGAATTCCGGAGCGGCGATTTACCTCAAGCCGTCGCCGGCGGTTACCGCGAGTCTATCGAATCCTGGCAAGAAGACGGTGCTCTGGTTTTCAGCTACGTGGTGCACAATCTGCAAATCCATGAGTCCCTACGTTCAAAACGTCGTGGAACGGCATGCCGACCAGGTCGTGATTACCGAGCGGGACGTTGACCGAGAACCGGCCTTGGCTCGACAGTACGCAGTTCGAGGGACGCCGACGTTCGTGTTGCTCGATGAAAGCGGCCAGACAATGACGACGCGGGTCGGGCATCTGTCGGAAAGTCAGTTTGAATCCTTTATTACCCAGGGCTCGTGAAGTCTCGCTGGATTATCCCGCTCGTCGTTGTCGTCGGCACAGCCGCGGCAATCTGGGGGTCGAAACTCACACAACGGAATGTGTCTATTCACTCAAATGCCAACACGGCGGCGCTCATCCCCATCGAGGACATTGTCGACGGCGGGCCGGGGAAGGACGGCATACCATCGATTGACGCGCCGAAGTTTGTCGCCGTGGCCGCGGCAGACGCGGCCGGGATCTACGATCCCGAAGGCCTGGGGATCAGCCTCACCGTTGGTCAGACCACCAGATTTTATCCGTTCCAAATCCTCGTCTGGCACGAGATCGTCAATGACACCGTTGACGGGCGGCCGATCGCGGTCACGTACTGTCCGCTCTGCGGCACCGGCATCGTCTACGACCGGACGATTGACGGCCAAGCAGTTGAATTTGGCGTTTCGGGAAAACTCTACCAATCCGACCTGCTTATGTATGACCGAAAGACCGAATCGCTGTGGGCGCAAATTGAGGGACGGGCCGTGGTTGGGCCGCTCGTCGGTCAGCGGCTGACGCTGATCGACGCCCAGAACATCACCTGGCAAGAATTCAAGACGAAGTACCCGAATGGTCAAGTACTTTCAACAGACACCGGCCATGCCCGAAACTACCAAAGCTCGCCATACGGGGGCTACGACACGAACGAACAAATCTACTTCCCGATCAATACCCGCGACG
>JACPUP010000059.1 GCA_016192205.1 Candidatus Kerfeldbacteria bacterium | reverse complement strand
TTCGTGTGGATGCCAGTCCGCATCGATCGATGGGAACGAACTTCCCAGAACAGTACGCCCCCAATGGGCTACTGCCAGCCTAGCGCTGACGACGATCGCCGTCAATGGGGAAAACGCCGGGACGACGAGGCCGGCCGCACCTGACGCACACGGCTACTCCCGACCGTCGATGTGACGGGATGTCGGCCTGACCAGCTAGCGTCAATGACGCTGGTGCAGTCTCCCGCGCCGGCGGTGCCGATTGCGACCGAAACGCGCCGTGCGCTGGGGTTGGCGGAAGGAGCCGGCGTAACCACCGCGCGACTGCGGGCTGAAGCTCGAGCGGCGAGGCCTGCCCTGCGGCTCAAAGGCTGGCTTGGGCCGGGCCGGCGGCAACTCTGGCAGCCGCGAAACCTTCAGGGTCATGCGGATGAGCCGCTCAATCTGGCGAAGGTCGCGCTGCTGGTCCGGCATCACGAACGAGATCGCCTTGCCGACCTGGCCAGCCCGGCCGGTGCGGCCGATGCGGTGGACGTAAGCCTCGGCGACTGACGGCAAGTCGTAGTTGACCACCAACTCAATACCGGTCACATCAATGCCCCGTGCGGCGATGTCCGTGGCCACGAGCACGCGGTAGATCCCCTGCTTAAAGCCGTCGAGCGCGGCGCGGCGCTGGCTGAGTGTGCGGTTGGCGTGCAGCTCGGCGGCGGTGTGGCCCATCGCTTTGACCAGGCGCGTCAGCCGCTTGGCGGTGTGCTTGGTGCGCATGAACACGAGCACGCTCCCCCGCGTCTGCAACAGGATCTTCTCGAGCAGCCGCGTCTTGTCCTGCTTCGGCACTACGAATACCTCCTGGGCAACGGTCTCGGCCGCGGTGCCGGAACGTGCCACCTCGATCCGCACGGGCAAGCGCATCTGGTTGCGGGCGATCTGCATGATCGCATCGGGTATGGTGGCGGAAAACAGCATGGTCTGCCGCTCGGCGGGCGGAGGCACGGCAGCGAGGATTCGTCGCAACTGCGGCGCGAAACCCATATCGAGCATCCGGTCAGCCTCGTCGAGCACGAGGATACGGATGTCGCCCAACCGGATACGCTTCTGTTCAAGATGGTCAATCAACCGGCCGGGGGTGGCGATGACGAGGTGCGGCGACCGAGTCAGTTGCTTGATCTGGCCGTACATGGATGCACCGCCGATGAGCACGGCCGTTCGCAACCCAATTGCCCGACCAACCCGCAGCAGCGCCTCGTCCACCTGCTGCGCCAGTTCGCGTGTGGGCAGCACAATGAGCGCCCGGCCCTTCACTTGCGCCAGCCGCTGGATGGTGGGAATGCCGAACGCGAGGGTCTTACCCGTGCCGGTCTGTGCAATGCCAACCACGTCCTTCCCGTCGATGGCGGGCGGGATGGCTTGCTGCTGGATGGGGGTGGGCTCGGAGAAGCCGAGCCGGGCGATCTGCTCAAGCAGCCGGGGGGCGATCCCCAGGCCGTGGAAGCTGCGCGCGGGTTGCGGGTTCGTCAAAGGAGGTGAGGATAGCGCGTGGTCATGACCCTGTCAATGGTGGGCGGCCAGGCGTTTCCGCACGGCCCTGGTTTGACCGCGGATGCGAAACCGGCGCATCCCTTGAGACGTTGCGCCTTGACCCTTCGGCCTTTGAAGTATTGCAGGATTGGCTGAACGGCGACGGCCACACCCTACTCGTTGATGGTGATGGACTCGATGGTCACCGGTGTCACCGGCCGCTCGTTCGCATCGGTCTCCACGGCTCCAATGGCGTCAACGACGTCCTGACCGTCGACGACCTGACCGAAGACCGAGTAGCCGCCGTCCAGGTCGGGCAGTGGGTTCAACGCGACGTAGAACTGCGAGCCGATGGAGTTCGGCTGCGACGATTTTGCCCAGGCAACCGATCCTTGGAGATGCCGCAGCGCCAGCGCGCCGGCTTCGTCGGCTAAGCCCTGTCCGGTATACGACGCGCCGCCCGTGCCATCCCCGCTCGGGTCGCCGCCTTGGATGACGAACCCGCTCATGACGCGGTGGAAGGTCAGCCCGTCGTAGGAGCCACGTTTCGCCAGCTCAATGAAGTTCTTTGACAACTCCGGCGCGTCAGCAGAGTAAAACCTCATCGTGAACGTGCCGAGGGAGGTGGTGACGGTTGCCGTTGGCGCGGCTACGAGTTTGGCCAGTTGTTCATCATCCGTCATGGTCGTGGTTGGAAGCGTTTGCTCGACGGAACGAACCGTGTTCGTTGGCGTCACCGCATTCGGCCGCAGCAGCACAATGGCCATCAGGCCGAGAGCGACCACGAGCAAACCGACGAATGCGTACTTCATACGCCCAGTCTACCAACTCCCGCTGTCAGGGACAAGATTCCTTTACCAGCGTCGGCCGGCGCTTGGGCCGCGCGTGTCACTCCTCGATCACCATCGAGTCGAGCACGGATTGGTAGGCGGCCGGGTCAAGGTCGGGATGTGCCGCCACCACATAGTACCGATCGAGGCCGGTGGCATCATGAAAATCGGTGACGATGTGCCGGCCGTTCCGCCAGCCGGGTTGGTCAACGAAGTCCGCCACGCCGGCCTTCTTCTCGATGTCGTAGCGCCGCGCGTCGTAGCTCCCCTGCCCAACCGTGAGTGTTTCCGTGGAGTGAAGAGTGACGGTCGAAAGCGTGAGGAACGAACTCGCGTCAAAGGAGCGGATGAACACCTGCGAGCGCTCCCGCGCCGTGCCGCGGCCAGCCACGGTGAACACGTTCAGCGCTTCGAGCGAGGGGACGTACTCGACCTCCATCCCGGCTGGGATCGCGAATCGAAGCTTGAAGATATCTCCACCGCGGTCCGTGGCTGGGTCGAACGTTCGGCTCGGCGTCGGCACGGGCTGGCGGTAGGTGTTGAAAAAATCCGTCGGGTTGAGCCAGGTGGCCAGGCCAGCCGGCGCAGACTCGTACCCGTTCACCCGGCGGTCGCTGCTGCTCGTCGGTTCATAGAGCGCGAAGTGAAGGTGTTTGCGCTCGCCGTCAGTTTCAGCGGTGCCGCCCTGGCCCAGGTTGCCGATGGTCTGACCTTTCGTCACCACCTCTCCAGCTTTGCGTGAGACACTTCCGAAATCGAGGTGGCCGTAGACCGCGATGACCGTCTTGCCATCAAGGACGTGCTCAATGGAAACGAACCCGCCGTAGCCGGACACGCGCGCTGCCCGAACCACCGTGCCATCGGCGATGGCCTGGACCGGCACTGCGGCCTCCACGTCAACGTATTCGATGTCATCGCCGAGGTGGTACCCCGAGAAGCGATCGCGAATGTACTCTCCGTGGGCCTTGAGCGTTCGCCGCGACGCATAGTCGGCAATGGGCAGGGCGACAGCGGGATCCAGTGCTTCCATCGGTGGTGGAGTGGCGTTCGTGACAGGAGAACTGCCGGCATCCGCATTTCCCTCGCCCCGGGTGTTTGCCGCAGGCTCGCCGCTGTTCGTCGGGAGTTGATTGTCGGTCGTTGGCAGTTGCTTCGTACAGCTCGCGCCAATCAACAGAAAGATACTGGCGAGCAGGCCCAGCATTCGCGTCTGCCGCAACCGTTCAGGATGATCCACGGAGGAACGGTACCACGCCTTTCCCCAATCGAGAAGCCGGGGACGCCGGACCGATTGACCGGGCGGGGGGACGCATGGTACACCGTAAGCAGATCGCCATCCAACAAATCGAGGAGGGATCCCTTGCACCTTCGCCTGCACACCGGCCGATGGATGAGCGCGCTCGGGATGACCGCCGGTTCAGTCATCTTGACGAGCGCCTTCGGCCTCATCATCATCCTGCTGCTGCCAATGGTGGCTGTCCAGGATCTCTACGAACGTTCGGTTGCCCGTCGGGCCCGCTGGGACATTGCCCAAATCCTCTACTGGTTCGGCTGGCTCGGACCACTCCCGGCCTACGCCATCGCCGCACTGTGGTCGCCCTGGTCCGAGGATCCTTATCGGGTCACCGAGGAGCGCATCGTGAATGGGGCGCTGCGGAACCTTGAACGACGGGGTTTCGTCAGACAGGTGGGACCGCTGGTCCTTCACGAACACACTCGCACCGCACCGGTGCCGTGCTACGCCCTCACCGAAGCCGGAGTCAAGGCCCTGCGACCAACCATCCTCATCACCCGCCCTGCCTGACGCTCCTCCGGCAGGGCCCCCTTCGTGGGCCGAGGGTATCCAACGCTCGCGTCACAGCGACATACCTGCTACACTCGCCGCATGGCACCTCCGCGTGAACGCGCAACCTTTGCCGGCGGCTGCTTTTGGTGCACCGAGGCCATTTTCAAAGCGCTCAAAGGCGTCGAGCGGGTACGCAGCGGCTACACCGGCGGACGCGTAGAGCGACCGACGTATGAACAGGTCTGTGGAGGCCGCACCGGCCATGCCGAAGCGGTAGAAGTCACCTTTCATCCGTCGGTCGTCAGCTATGAACAACTCGTTGAGGTCTTCTTCCTCACGCACGACCCGACCACACCGAACCGGCAGGGCAATGACATCGGCGAGCAGTACCGTTCGGCCATCTTTACCCATGCACCCGACCAACGACGCACTGCCGAGGCAACCAAAGCACGGCTTGAATCCGAGCACGTCTTCGACCGACCCATCATCACGCGCATCGAACCCGCCCAGGTGTTGTACGAAGCAGAACCGTACCACCAGAACTACTACGCGCAGAACCCCGCCCAAGCATACTGCCAAGCCGTCATCAGCCCGAAGCTCGCGAAATTCCGTGAAAAGTTCAGGGCACTGTTGAAAGCGAGCCCTTGACGCAAGAAGAACATACTGTACCATCTGGAAATTCATGGTCCAGCACACAATCTTCACTGGTAGGAGGTGGAGGCGTTGGGCCTACCCCCTATAATGAGACACAGGAGTCCGAAGTCATTAACCTCTGTGTCCTATGCCCAGAAAAGTCCATCTCGTCTCCCCGGAGGTGAAAGCCGATATCCTCCGCCGCATCAAGGATGAGGGGGTCTCCGTCTCC
>JACPUP010000012.1 GCA_016192205.1 Candidatus Kerfeldbacteria bacterium | reverse complement strand
GGAGGAATGTACCCTTCTTCTGCGCCGAGCGCGTAGTCGGTTTCAACGTCCCCGTACCAGAATTTGAAGTTGTCCCAGGTTGCATTGGCATTCCAGGTATGGGTTCCGACAAAGGAGCTGGGGACAATGTAGGGGTTATTACCGGCCTGTTGATCAAGGAGCGGCACAGGGTCGAGCTGTCCGGCCACCGTGTTGTCCAACCAAATGATGTTCCGACGCGGATTGACGAAGTTGTACCCGACCGCTTCGGTGTACGCTTTCAGCGTATACACACGGGGCCCAAATGACACGGGGGCGGACGTAGTCGCGCTGGCGACCCGACCCGCGTTATAGATAAAAACCTCATTGAGCGTACGATTAATGCCCCACCACTGCGAACTACCAATGACCGCGCCGCTGAACGCAACAGTAATGAGCGAGCCTTGCGGGGAGGGTTGCAGCGCTGGGCTGCGGTTATCGAGCCGAATGTCGGCTTCCATGAATCCTGGAATGATATCAAGGAACTCTGGCGTCTTCCGGTACGCGATACAGTTATTCGTCGCACCGGTCGACCGGAGCTTGCCATTGCCGGATTCATTGACCACCGCGTACGAACACGCAGGGTCGCCTGCCGCTTGCGCCACGGCCCAGAGCGGGTTTGACCCTGCAAAAACGTCAATGGAAAAATCCTCGAACAGCCAGTACACCTGATCAAGGTTGCGGGGCGCTGGCCCGGGAAGAGGGTCACCCGGACCGCGGTAGTAGAGGTAGTACCGATCGCTCGACCTGCCTCGGTCAATGTCCGCATACGACTTAAAGCGAATTTCCTCTAAACCGTCGGAGAGGTGAATGATGTCACGGTCGAGCTGCACGCTGCCCGAAGCCGAGTGGTAGACCACGCGCAAACCGTCGTAGTTGGGCGCGGTCGCGTAGGCGTCAGCATCCAGCACGTACGTGAGCGTGTACAATTGACCGATGACGAACTTCCCGGCCGGTAACGTCACGGTGAGTTGCTTCCGGCGGGTAAAATTCGTGTTCCACCACGCATCCGTGTTGACGTGCGTGCAAATGCTGCAGGTGAGGTAATCATCGCTCGGATCGATCGGATCCGCGCCGGGATGGGTCGTACAATCCGTGCAATCGACGTAGTGGGAATTGTTCGCGGCCAAGGTCGGGCAAGAGCCGAAGGAACCTGCGCCCGGCACCGAATTGTCGCAGAAACCGCTCTCCGGCGTGTTCGGCGGCCGGCAGTCGTTATTATCCGTGCAGGTGCGGGTTCGATCGTTCGTGCAGTACGCCGTGCCGCACATGTACGGACCGCGGAGTTTCACCCACCCAGAACCGCCCGCAATACTATCTGATGAAATGAAACGGGCCCAACCCTCAACCCGCCCGAACCGATAATCATAGAGCGCTTGCACATACCGTTCCTGCACGGTATCGGTGATGGTTTTCGCACAGGCCGTCCTAAAGGAGAAGGTGGGGGAGGGGGCATTCGGCGCTTCGAATGGCGGCAGGGGCGGGCTGCTGCCGGCGAGGTTGCAGGTGTTCGGCGTGTAGGCGGTACAATCGGCGATGCTCTGACAGGGCACCGATGGATTGCCGTCGCAAAACGCCATCCGCTCGAACGCCAGCCAGCCCACGGGCCGGCACACGCTCGGGTCGGAGGCGCAGCTCACGCCGCCAATGGTCTGGTTCAGGTCGCTCGCACCGACCCAGGCAAAGCCCGAGAGCGCACCGACGTCCGGATCCTGGTCCGCGTCCGAGCACTGGGTTTCAACGCCGACTTCCTCCCGCTTTTGCTTCAGGTTCACGCCGTAGTTGAAATCGTTCGTCTGGCAGACGTTGCCGTTGGCGCAGTTCAAGCTCAACCAGCCCAGGGGTTGGCCGCGCCGCACCCCCCCCTCGCAGATAATGCCGCCCTGCTCGCAGGCGGCAATGTCCCCGCTACAGACGTTGGCGCAGGTGTCTGACCCAATCCAGCCGTACCCATTGACGTTGCCCGGCGACAGCTGGGACAGCGCTGCTCCATCGCCAACAGCCCAGCCGTGCGTCGGATTCACGACGTTGACGCCGAATAACGCATTCACCGTGTTCGTGCTCTGCCGGCGCCAGACCGCGTTCGTGCCGGCCGTTGCGTTCTGCGACGCCCAGAGCACACCGTCATTCCCACCAAGAGTGCCACCGGTCGCCCAGGCTTTGGTCACCGGCGTCGTCACGGTCGTGTCGATCATCGCCGTTACCGAGGTGAGCGGTCCGGTGCCGAGCGTGCCGCCGGGCGCGCCGTCAACGAACACCCGACCCGGCGTCAGGCACTGGGTGGCTATGGTGCACGACAGGAACCGAATCGCGCCGGACTGCCCGACGGCCCACACGCGAAGGTTGGTGCCGTCGCGGATGGCTGCGACGTCCGTCCAATCGCGCGCCGAAACATTGAGATTATGCTGCACCCACGTCTGGCCTTGATTGCTGCTCACCCAAATCCTGTTCGTTTGCTCCCCCACCGCCCACAGGTACGCATGCCGCAGCTGATTCCCGACCGAGTCCTGGCCCGCGGTGAAATCGCGGCCGAACCGGATGGCGGTAATCCCTTGACCAGACGGACAGTTCGGCGCACCAGCGGTCTGGCTCCAGGTTCTGCCAGCATCATTCGACAGCCAGACGCGGCAGTTGGCGTCGCCAGCGACCAACGTCGTCGCGTTCAACGAGTCGATGCTCGTCAGTTCAGCCGGCGCAGTCTCGGAACCGGCAAAGCTGACCGCATCGCAACTGCTCCCAGTCTGCACGCAGGTGTCCCAGACCGTCGCGGTCCCCGTCGTCGAGCTCGTCTGCGAGTACCACAAGCCCCCCTGCCCGGCACCGGCTTGGGATTCGCCCACGGCCCAGACATGGTGGACGTCGCTGCTCGACGGATTGGCCGGACTGCGGTCCTCAAGCCATTGGGTCACGTCGTGCAACCGACGCGCTTTGGTCGCGCCAAACCCGAACGAGAACGGCTGCCAGTTGTACCGGTCATAGCGCACCACGACGCCCGTGGTATCAGTGGTCGTGTGGCCGCCTACCCCCCAGACGAAGTAGCCGTTCAAGTGCCCGTTGAACGCGCCGACCACGCGTTTGAGCTGCGCCGTTGCCACCGAAGGCGGTGGCGGGACGAGTTCCCACTCGGTCACGGCCGGCGCGCGCTCGGGCAGGAACGCGACAATGCCGAAGAGCGCGAGCAGGACGACGCTCGCGGCTGATAGTATGAGCTGTCGCGGGTGTTGTTTCAGCGACGACATCATATGAATGATACCACAAATCGTCCTGCCGAACGAAGGCGACGCTCCAACGCTACGTGAAAATAGGGTCAGCCACTATTGTTTATTTTCGTATCTTCGGCCTTCCCACCTTCCGTCTTCAAGTACACCCTATAAAAAGTCGACGGTCAAAGTATATCTTCAATGGTGGCTGACCCCATTAATCTCAATCAATGTCGTCCGTGCCGTTTGAAGCATTATTGAGCCGCAGGACGTACGATCCCGCATTGGTTATAACGAAATGCAAGGACGAACTAATCGCAAATCTCAACCTGGCAAGTAAACTGTGTGCCGCCGGCTGCTACATGGGCTAATTGCCAGTTGGCCGAACCAATGCATCCATTATAATAATTCAGTCGACAATAGTTCGTCCCCCCGGGTCTGGCGGACATGACAATATCGGTACCTGGACTTCCGCCGCATCCGTTGTAAACTGATCCGGTATAAGAAAAGGCGGTGGCGAGATTTGGAGTGGTGTTATCGACACCCGTATGGGTGAAGCGGCTGCCCGCACTACTGACGTAGAGTTTGCCGGTGGAGATGGCATCGGTGTCATCAACGTTGGCACCGAGCCCCCAGACGAGTTCAACTTCGCATCCATCCTCATCGGCGCATTTCGAAAGAACGGGGCCCTGCAAGCCGACGAGGTTCGTATCGGCTGCCGTCCCGGTAAAAGAAGTTCGATAACAGCCACTGTCGATAGAGGCGGTCTGTTGTTCTCGGGAGATGGGCGAGAACGAAATCGTATCGATGTCGATGCTGGGGAGACTCATGGCAAACTGGAAGCGCGGGAAAACCGTTTCATTGCCTAGCGTGAAGTCCATGGTAAAAACTTTCCACTGATCAACCAACGGAAAGTCGACGACCGAAATGCTGCGGCTTTGAAATCCGCTGGGCAATTGAACGCCATACTGGATTTGGTAGGCCGTACTGTGATTGTGCGTGGTGCGCAGGCGGACGGACATGGTGTAGTTACCTGGTGGCAGGCCGGCGTTGACTGTCGTCGTGTAGGTTGTTCCTGACAAGCAAGTCGTGATTCTTTCATACGATCCGTTGCTCGCAGTGGCGTCGCCGACCGGGGCGGTAATGGTGCAGCTGCCACCGACCGGGGTCACCGTATCCCATCCCTCCCCTTCAAAAAATGACCATTGGGCGAATCCCACGCGTAGACCACTACCTTCGCTATTCGTCGGGCCGAGGGCGGTCAAGCCGCCGAAAACACCTAGGCGTCCGCTAAAATACCCGGCCCACCCGCCATTGTTCGCTTGCTTGGCGTAGACCGCCGAGTTCGTCGAGTCCGCAAACGCCGCGATCGCGTCGCCGCTGCTGCCGCCGGTGGCGCCACTCTGGTTGACGACCAGCCTGGCCTGGCTCGCTCCGGGGGTGTAGTTGATACCGACGGTGGTCGCATTATCGATGATTTGCGAATTCCCGAGCGTGTTGGCGTCAATCCACTTCGGTACGTAGTTGGCCCACCCCGACCCCCGGCCCCCCACTCCCCCGAGGTTCGCCAGCGTCGGCCAGTCGGTCCGGCAGTCGGTTCCCCCTGATCCTCCCGATCCTCCGAAGCACAGGCTGCTCGTGATGTTCACGCGGCCCTCGAAGTACCCGGCCCAGCCCGCGGTTGAGGGGTTGTCACCGTAGAGGCTCGACGAACCGTTGCTCGCCCCAGAGAGGATGGCCCGCAGTCCGTGTCCGCTGCCCGAGGTCGAGATGTTCGTAATCAAGACCGTTGGACTCCCAAGAGCAGCGCTGGTGTTTGAGACGGACAGTGAGGTCGCCCCACCGGTGTGGCTGATCGAGAGCGGCGTGTTGGGGTCGGGGTTCGAGAGCTGGAGGTAGGGTAGCTCCAGTTGCGTCAGGCTGTTCCGGAGGGTCAATCGGGCAGCGTTCGACCCCCCGGCGACCGACTGCGGCCGGAGGTAGAGGTCGCTGTTGGAAGCGATGTCCCGGCCGGCGTTGCCGAGCTCGAGTTTATTGCCGCTCGCTCTCTCTTCGATGCTCACGACGCCGTCGCGGACGAAGAGGCGGACGGGCGGCGGGCCGAGGGGGTTTGTCACGCTGCCGGCGAGCGCTGCGCGGGGTTTGAGCAGGTCCGCCAGCCGTTCGCCGGGCGTGACCCTGTCGGCCGCGCCGCCTTCCGACGGCGGCCTGCCCCCGCGGGAAGGCGGATTCTTCAGGTAGAGCGCGCCGCCCTGAAGCGCCAGGTTACCGCGGTCCAAGCTCAAGACATTCGCCCCGGGGTCGTAGAAGAACGGCGCGGCGTCCGTTGTCCCGCCGATGGCGACTCTGCGCGACGAGTCGTTCGGGAAGATGAGGTTCGCCCCGCTATTCAAGGTCCACTGCCCGCTGCCCCCGCCCCCGCCGCCAGCCGGCCAGGCGCTGATGCAGTTCGCGCGGCTGCCATCGTCATTGAGGCAGATGCGGCCGAAGACATTGGTGTCCCCGGAGAAGTAGGCGGCCCACTGGTCGGTACCGACGACGGGCGTAGCCGGCGCGGGGTTCTCGACGTAGAGCCCGGTGTCCGTGACGTTCGCCAGGATATCCACGGCGTTGTTTGGGTTCCCCGCGTCGGCCACGCCCTTATTCACGAGGAGCTTCGGGTTCGGGAGGGTGGCACCGGCAATGCCGACGTTGCCGTCCTGCGTAATGCGCAGGACATCCGTTGTTGTGTACGGAGCTGGCGAAGGACCGCCGGTTCGGGCAGCGAGACCGAAAGCAAAGTTAGCGGTGTCAGTTCGGAACCACCATTTCTCGGTCCCCAGGTGCTCAAACTGTTGCCAGACATAGCCACCCGAACTCCGCGAGCCATTCACCACGAGACAGCGAGTGGCATCGCCTTGACAGCGGGCTTCCAGGACGCGTTCCTGCGCATCGCGCCCCACGGCCGCCACCCGGCCGGAGAAGTAGCCGGCGTAGGCGGTCGCGGTCGTACCTTGCTGCTCGGCGTAGACGGCCGAGCCTGTCGTGCTCGCGTAGAAACCGGCGCCGTCATAAATCGAACCATCGTCATCGACACCATTGTTCACAAGCAATAAACTCTCTGGACCAGTGACAGCGGCATTGCCAAACAAGCCCACTCCGACCCTGCCCGCCAAGAGCGGCCCAGCAAAATACCCGGCTTTGCTGTTCGTCCCAAGCGCAGCACCATAGACGGCGATATCATTCTCACCGAGCGCGTAGCCCATCACGCCACTACTGACCTCGGTTGCATCTGTGGAATCCGACGAAACGCCCAGCACGCCGGCGGTCGGGAAAGGCACCATAGGATCCCTCGGCGATGCCTGACCTCCGAGAGCCCAGCCCTGGTTCGTTTGGGCGCGGACGGAAATGTATCCGGCATTCGCAGTTGGGTTTGCTCCGGTTGTCGTCCACGGCGCAAATGGTAAAAGAGCGCTCGTTGCCCCGGACCGCAAGGCCACCGCTGAACTGCCCGGAAGATCGTTCCAATCGTCATAACACACACCACCGAGGCATAGCTCGTAGTCAGCGAAAAGGCTCCCGCCCACACCCGACTGCCCAATGTGCAACGTACCGGTCTTCGTTTGTTCGGTGTTCGAGGTGTTGAGCGGGGCTGCGGCCGCGCCGCCGGGCGGGGCTTCACTCGGCTCGGTAAAGGCGAGTCCGACCGCTGGGGTCAGGAGCGCGACTGCAGCGATGCACGCGAAAAACCAGGCCTTCTGCCTGAAGACGTGATATTCCCCCTGATGTTTATGACCCTGCCGTTTTTGCACGGTTGTTCTTCTTCCGCTTTTTCGTTATTGTTACCGCTGTCCCATCCTCACAGCTAACCGCATCATACCACAAATCGTTCCTCCAAGCAAG
>JACPUP010000058.1 GCA_016192205.1 Candidatus Kerfeldbacteria bacterium | reverse complement strand
CGCCCCGGGGTCGTAGAAGAACGGCGCGGCGTCCGTTGTCCCGCCGATGGCGACTCTGCGCGACGAGTCGTTCGGGAAGATGAGGTTCGCCCCGCTATTCAAGGTCCACTGCCCGCTGCCCCCGCCCCCGCCAGCCGGCCACGCGCTGATGCAGGCGCCGTTGAGGCAGATGTTCCGCGTCTCGCCAGCCGCGCCGACGATGAAATCCCCGCCACGAACTGTCGTCCGGCCGGAGAAGTAGCCGGCGTAGGCTGAAGCGTCTGTGTTCTCTTGTTGGGCGTAGACGGCCGACCCAGTGGTGTTCGCAAACGCCGCGAGAGCATCCGTTGGACCCCCGTCCACGTCAGTACCGGTGATGGAGCCGCGGTGCACGACCAGCCGCGCGCTGTTGCTGGCGTACGGCGAGGACGCACCAGTGACGGTCGGCACATACCCTCCCGCAATGGCCACGTCGCCCGGTTCACTCACACGGAGCACGCTGGTCGTTGTTTCTCCGGCACCACTCCCGGGCCGCGAATCAATCCCGAAGTAGAACGGACTCGCCACACCCGTATCCGACCGAATCCACCATTTTTCATCGCCCAAGTGCCGGAAAGTCTGCCACACGAACCCGCCGGTCTTTTCAAGGTCCAGGTCAAAGCAGCGGGTCCCGTCACCTGCGCAACGCACGGTCAACACCGAGTCTTGGCCGTCCGCGGGATCTGCCAGTTCGGTGCGGCCGATTGCTGCCAGCCGGCCGGAGAAATACCCCGCGTACGCCGATGCCAGCGCTCCGCGCTGCTCCGAGTAGATGGCCGAGTTGCTCGTGGTCGCCGTTACGGTCAGCGCGTTGTTGGGATCGAGCGCAGTGAAGAGTCCCTTCTGGATGCGCGTGTCACCGACGAAGTTGGCGGCGAGGGCATTCGCGAGATTGAAGTCGTAACCGAAGACCCCGATTGAGAATGACGAGTCCTCGTGGGCGAATCCCGCGATCCCGGAGCTCGGGTAGATCGCGTTCAGCGGTGCCTGTCCGCCGACCGCGAAACGCTGAGCCCGGTCATTCGCCTCTACAAGGAAGTATCCCTGATCCGCACCGGCGAAGGAGTATGGCGCAAGAGTCGGGGTCTCTGGTGTCGGGCCGGAGTTCAAGGCCACCGCTGAACTGCCCGGGAGATCGTTCCAATCGTCGTAACACACCCCACCGAGGCAGAGTTCGTAATCGGCATAGAGACCCCCGCCCACACCCGACTGCCCAATGTGCAACGTACCGGTCTTCGTTTGTTCGGTGTTCGAGGTGTTGAGCGGGGCTGCGGCCGCGCCGCCGGGCGGGGCTTCACTCGGCTCGGTAAAGGCGTGTCCGACCGCTGGGGTCAGGAACGCGACTGCAGCGATGCACGCGAAAAACCAGGCCTTCTGCCTGAAGACGTGATATTCCCCCTGATGCTTATGACCCTGCCGCTTTTGCACGGTTGTTCTTCTTCCGCTTTTTCGTTATTGTTACCGCTGTCCCATCCTCACAGCTAACCGCATCATACCACAAATCGTTCCTCCAAGCAAGAACCCGCCAATTTCTAACCCACCTAGAACCCTCTTCACTCACTCCTCGCTCCTCGATCCTAACCCCTAAATCTCCTATGACCCTCCTCTGGATTATCCTCATCATCGTCGGCCTCATTGTCCTGTGGCTCGTTGCCGCCTACAACGGCCTGGTCCGTTTGCGGACGCAGACGAACGAAGCCTGGTCGGACATTGACGTGCAGCTGAAACGTCGCTACGACCTTATCCCGAATGTGGTCGAAACGGTGAAAGGGTACGCGAAACACGAGGACAAGGTGTTTACGCAAGTGACCGAAGCGCGGTCGCGGGCCATGGGCGCCCAATCGCCGAAAGCCAAGGGCGAAGCCGAGAACATGCTCTCGGGCGCGCTCAAGTCGCTGTTCGCCGTGGCTGAAGCCTACCCGCAGCTCAAGGCCTCGGACAACTTCGCTAAACTGCAAGACGAGTTGTCCGACACCGAGAACAAGATCCAAGCCGCCCGCCGCTTCTACAACGGCAACGTCCGCGACTTGAACATCAAGATCGAGAGCTTCCCAACGAACATCGTGGCATCCATCTTCAGCTTCGTGAAGAAGGAGTTCTTCGAGCTGGAGGAAGGGGAGGCGGCTGCTGCCAAGCAGCCGGTGGCGGTAAAGTTTTAGGGGTTAGGGATCAGGGACTAGGGATTAGGGTTCGGGTGGCGAAGGCGACGCTGGAGTGCAGTGAACATCTTCTGCACTTCGCTGCACAGGACGACGACTGGGATGACCGGAATTGCCGGATAGAGTTCCTTCAGCACACAGAGGTATGTTTCCAGTTCGGCGGCTGACGCCTCCGCAATGCTCACGAAGCGCACGTACTCTCTCCGAGAATGTCGTAGATACCCTTCGGCGATGTTCGCGGGTATCGAGAGAGCAGAACGCCGCATCTGAATGGCCAAGCCGTACTGTTCTGAAGCCGGCAGGTGTTCCGTTATTCGGTAGATCTCGCGGACGAGTGACATGCTCTTCCGCCAGACGATGAGTTCTTTGTAGGAATGCAACACGGGCTACCCCACGTGCAGCCAAGAGGTAGTATACGCCTCTCTCGCCGGAGTAGTCAACACACCCTAGTCCCTAATCCCTAGCCCCTCCACAATGCCAACGACCTACGACCACATTGCCGCGAACAAACGCCGCTCGTTCTTCTTGATTTTCCTGTTCGTCCTCATCATCGTCGGCCTGGCGTGGACGTTCTCGGAGGCGTTCGGCGGGGACAGCGTTGGATTTGTCTCGATGGCCATCATCCTGGCGCTCATCATGACGGTCGTCGGCTACTTCGGAGGCGACCGCGTGGCCTTGGCCGTGTCCGGCGCTCACCCCATCACCAAAGAGCAGCTGCCATACCTCTACCGGATGGTGGAAAACCTCGCCATCACCGCTGGCGTGCCCATGCCGAAAGTCTACGTCATCCAGGACGCGGCCATCAACGCTTTCGCCACCGGCCGCGACCCGCACCATGCGTCGGTGGCTGTCACCACCGGCGCGATCGAGAAGCTCGAGAATGAGGAATTGGAAGGCGTGCTCGCGCACGAGTTTTCGCACGTCCAAAACTACGATATTCGCTTCATGACACTCGTGGCCGTGCTCGTCGGGGTTATTGTCTTGTTGGCCGACCTCTTCTGGCGCGGCCACTGGCTGGGTTTCGGCGGGCGGCGGCGCGGCGGCAACAACGCTGGGGGTGTGCTCATGCTCATCGGTCTCGTGCTCATCATCTTCGCGCCCCTGTTTGCCCAACTCATCAAGCTCGCGGTCTCGCGCAAGCGCGAGTTCTTGGCTGACGCGTCGGGTGCGCTGCTGACGCGCTACCCCGACGGCCTGGCCAACGCGCTCGAAAAAATCGGCAGGGCCGGAGCGGCGAATAAGCTCGTTCGAACATCCGACGCCACCGCCCACCTGTTCATTGCCAACCCGTTCGGCAGCGTGGCACGAGGCGTGCACAAGTTGTTCTCCACGCATCCGCCGATTGAGGAGCGCGTTGCACGGCTGCGGCAGATGGGGAGCGTGGGAAAGTAGGAGAGTAGGCGGGTAGGAGGGTAGGCGGACCGAAGTGAAATCCTCTATTCTCCTACTCTCCTACCCGCCTTGCCAATTGCTGAAAAAACCCGCTACCCTACCCACATGCGCCCGCCCATCCTGAACAAGTTCACCACGAACCTCAAGAATACGCTGTCGCGTGCGGCTGACCTCGCCCTGGAGCTGCGGGCAAAACTCATCGCCCCAGACCATTTGCTCTTGGCCTTGGCCGAGCAGCGCGGTGGCATCGCCTACGAGGTGTTGTCGAAGAGCGACCTGCGGGCGGGCGCGCTGCGGGCCTACATCGAGGAACACCAGGACTACGCCAGTCGGATCGACGATGAGGGGTTCAACTTGGCGGACGTGAAATTCTCGCCGCTCGCGAAACAAGCCTTGGAAAAAGGCGTACTCATCGCCAACAAATTCCAGCACAAGTACGTCGGCACCGAGCACCTCCTGTTCGGCTTGCTCGAGATCGACGATGCTGACTTCCAGCAGCTTCTGACGGAGAATCATATTCCTGCTAACGAAACCAAGCGCCACCTGGAAGTCGTGATGAAATCAACCTCGAAATTCCCCGATCTCACCGGCTTCTTCCAGCCCGGAACCAAGGAGCTGGAGAAAGAGACGGTCGGCGGACCGCGCCGCGGCCAGGGCACGCCTGCCCTCGACTTCTTCAGCCACGACCTGACCGATGAAAAGCAGCAAGCGACCATTGATCCGGTGGTCGGCCGTCAAGACGAGATCGACCGGCTCGTGCACATTCTCTCGCGCCGCACCAAGAATAATCCCGTGCTCATCGGCGACCCGGGCGTGGGCAAAACCGCCATCGTCGAAGGGCTGGCCAAGAAAATCATGGAAGGCGACGTGCCAGAGGTGCTCCAGGGCAAGCGCATCCTCGCGCTCGACCTCGGGCTCGTGGTGGCCGGCACCATGTACCGCGGCGAATTCGAATCGCGCTTGAAGCAGGTCATTGATGAAATCACGGCCAGCCCAGACATCATCCTGTTCATCGACGAGCTCCACACCATCATCGGCGCCGGGTCAGCCTCGGGTTCCATGGACGCGGCGAATCTGCTGAAGCCCGCGCTCGCCAAAGGGCAGATCCGGTGCATCGGCGCCACGACCTACGACGAGTACCGCAAGCACATCGAGTCCGATCCGGCGCTCGAGCGACGGTTCCAACCCATTGCCGTGGACGAACCGACCGTCGAAGAAACGGTCAGCATCCTCAAAGGACTGCGGCCGAACTACGAACAGTACCACCGCGTCCGCATTTCTGACGAGGCGATTGACGCGGCCGCCACCCTGTCGGACCGCTATGTCCAAGACCGCTTCTTGCCCGACAAGGCCATCGACCTCATTGACGAAGCCGCCTCCAAGGCCAAGATCCGCAAGAAGCCGGTGGGCGCCGTGCAAGAAATCCGCGGCTTGAAGCGCGCCATTGAGAAGCTGGAAGAGAAGAAGCAGCACGCAGTCAACGAAGAGCAGTTCGAGCGCGCACTCGCCGTGAAGGCGGAGAGTGACCTCTTGAGCGAGCGCCTCGAACGACTGGCCACCAAGCGCGCTGGCGCGCAGCAGGCCATTTCCGGTTCCATCGGCAAACAGGATGTGGCCGAGGTGGTCTCGCGCATCACCGGCGTGCCGCTGTCCGAACTCGTCCGAGAAGAGCGCGAACGGCTCATGCACCTGGAAAAGCGATTGGCCACGCGCATTGTCGGCCAGGAAGAAGCCATTAAGAGCCTGGCCGATTCCATCCGCCGCTCCCGCGTCGGCTTGCAGAACCCCAACCGGCCGATTGGCTCGTTCATTTTTCTCGGGCCGTCGGGCGTGGGGAAAACCGAAACAGCCAAAGCCATTGCCGAGCTCGTCTTTGAGGATCCGGAAGCGCTCATCCGCATTGACATGTCGGAGTTCGGCGAGAGCTTCACCGTCTCGAAACTCATTGGCGCGCCGGCCGGCTACGTCGGCTACAAGGAGAGCGGCAAGTTGACCGAGGCCGTACGCCGCCGGCCCTACTCCGTGGTGCTCTTCGACGAAATCGAGAAAGCGCACCCGGACGTGTTCAACGTCCTGCTCCAAGTGCTTGAGGACGGCCATTTGACCGATGCGACCGGCAAGAAGATTAACTTCAAGAACACCGTCATCGTCCTCACGTCGAACATCGGGCTGCAGAACCTGAACCAGGTGGCGGCGCTCGGCTTTAACGCGGACGACGACGAAGAGATGCAGAAAGTGGAGGAGCGCTACGAACACGTGCGCGAGGCCGTGCTCGATGACCTCTCTCGTCAGTTCCGCCCCGAGTTCCTCAACCGCATTGACAAGACTATCGTCTTCAAACCGCTGACGCTCCCCGAGGTCGAGCAGATTGTCGACCTGGAGCTTCAGGCGCTCATGCACCAACTCAAACGCGAAGACTTGAAACTCCGCGTGACCCGAGCGGCCCGGGCGCATTTGGCCCGCGAAGGGTTCAACCCCGACCAAGGCGCGCGGGCCTTGCGGCGACTCATTCAGGAAACCATCGGCAACCCGCTGGCCGAGCGGTTGTTGGCCGGTAAGCTCAAAGCCAAAGACACGGTGCGGGTGACCGCCAAGGGCGGAGAGATCAAGATTGAGAAAGTAGGTAAGTAGGCGTGTAGGGTGGTAGGGTGGAGCGCTGTTGCATAATCGAAAGGTAGTATGCTAGCGTAACACCGGACAACAGGTGGCAATGACGGCCACCGATGTTTGGTGATTACCGAAAACTCTCCGTTTGGCAAAAATCTATGAAACTCGTTGGCGCGGTATACGCGCTCGCGAACGAATTTCCGCTACGAGAGCGGTTCGGACTCGCTCAACAAGTGCAGCGTGCAGCCATTTCGATTCCGTCAAACATTGCGGAGGGGAGACGTCGAGCAACTGAACGTGACTATCATCAATTCCTCCAAATCGCGTTCGGGTCTGGGGCGGAACTTGAAACCCAGATCGAAATCGCGGTGATGTTAGGCTACGGAACCAAGAACAACATTCAGGACGTGAGAGCGCTTTTGGGTGAAGTAATGCGAATGCTGAACGCACTCCTCACGAAAACAAACGAATAAGGTGTGGTGCCCAACCCTCCTACCTTCCTACTTTCCTACCCCCTACTTGCCTACCCTTCCATATGTACTCCAACCTCACTCACTTACTCCGCCGCTCGCTTGACCTCCTCTTCCCGACGATCTGCTTAGGATGTGCCTGCCGCGGACCCCTCCTCTGCCCGGCCTGCTGGCAAACCCTCGCGATCCCACGGCCGTTCCGCTGCATCGTGTGCGGGCGGGAAGAACCCTGGGGCCGCACGTGCGTTTCGTGCACGCGCGAGGCCGGTGGCATTGACGGTGCGTGGGTGGTCGGTGAGTACGCTGCGCCGCTCCTGCGACAGGCGATTGGCGTGTTTAAGTACGAGAGCGTGCCGGCATTGGCGCAACCGCTGGCAGGGCTCCTTTTCTCCATCCTCGAACGAGAAGCAGTCCGAAGGGCTCGCGCGCGGTTCGGACAGACCATCCTCGTTCCAGTGCCCATGGACCGTGGCCGCCAGCGCCGGCGCGGGTTCAATCACGCCGCGCTCCTGGCTGCAACGGTTTCTCTCCTCGTCGATCTGCCGGTCGCTGACGCGCTCGAGAAACAGAGCCGACCAGCCCAGACACTGCTCGCTCCTGACGAACGGCTCATAAACCTCCGCGGAGCCATCAGCGTTCGACAGCAGCTTGCCGTCTTCGCGAAAACTGTTATACTCGTGGACGATGTTGTGACGACCGGCGCGACTGCTCGTGCCTGCGCGACGGCACTTCGGACAGCGGGCGCCCGCAGGGTCTGGCTGCTGACGCTGGCGCGCGGCTAGGGATAGAGCGGCCTGCCGTCGGCTCGCAGCTATCGGG
>JACPUP010000057.1 GCA_016192205.1 Candidatus Kerfeldbacteria bacterium | reverse complement strand
GCCGCATCAGACTACGACATCAATGTGGTCCTTTCCGTCGTTGCCTCCTGACCCGATGACCATCTCCACGCCTCCACCATCGTCTCTCATCCGCCTCCGTTGGCGGCTCGTCGGGCTCCGCGATCAGCTCCGACGCGCGCCCGGTGTCGGGAGGAGGATCGCCGCCGTGATCGTCGAAGGTATCATCGCGTTCATCAGTCTGCCGGCGCTTATGCGGAATGTGCCGCAGCGGACGTTCCCGCGGGTCGCGCGGCGGGAACGCGAAACCTACGTGGAGTCGTACGACCGCTATAAGACGACCGGCCGCGTGGTGGTTCCAACGGTCCTGACCATCATCGTGGTCGGCGTGCTCGCAATCGTCAGCACGCTCTCCTTCCACACGCTGCTGCGTCCCGCCCAACGACTCGTGACGGTCGGCGTCCTCAAACGCGTCGCAACGCTCGATCCGCTCGTGCAGTCTTTCCAGGAAGGGCTCATGGCCCACGGTTTCCGCGTCGCCCTCACGACGCGAACGGGATCGACGACCGCCGAACTCACCAAGCTGGCGACCGCGCTCGTCGCAAAACGCGTTGACGTGCTCTTGACCCTCGGCGATCAGGCAACGCTAGCTGGGCAGACGGCAACGCAGCGAACGAGAACGCCAACACTCTTCTTTACAACCTCCGATCCGGTTGCGCTCGGCGTCGTGCAACGGTTCACCCCGTCAGGCACGAATCTCGTCGGTGTCGGTCGGGCGATTCTCGCGGAACGACAAGTTCGGCTCCTCCAGCAACTCGCGCCAACACTCGACACACTCGCGATCCTGTTCGATCCCAACGATGCCACCAGCAATCAATTCCGCCAGGCGCTGGAAGACATCGCAGCCAGCGAGGCGATCGACGTCCGAGGGTATCCGATCTCCCGCGAGTCGGAGGTCCTGGCCACCTTCGATGCCATCGTCGCGGATGGTGCCGACGCCGTGTACCTCGCCCCCGGAGCAACGACCTCGCCACTCAATGCGTCGACAGCTGCCGCAGCGCGCGACCGACGGCTCCTGCTCATGGGCAACAGCGAGCGGAACGCGGAGGCGGGCGCTGCGGTGGCCTTCTCCGTCGACCTCGAACGGGTGGGCGGGCAGCTCGCGGACCTCGCCCACGCCATCCTCCAGGGCGCCCCGCCGGAACAGTTGAGCGTCCTGCTCCCGAGCCATGGCTTCCTCGCATTCAACCGCAAGACCGCCGAGGCGATTGGCCTTGTCATCCCACCCGACCTGCTCGCCGAAGCGGACGCGCTCTTCTAGCTTAGCGGCCGCTCGGATGACGGTAGAACCCGGTCCCGAGGTGGTAGAACGTTTTGCCGTCGTTCGACTTCCGTCGCAGTCGTTGGAGCAGGAGGAACGCGGATTCAAGGATGATGATGGCGAGCAGCGCGGTTTGAATCCACAGGGCCCGCGTTGACTGGGCGTTCGTCCGTGGCACCTGGAGCGGCTCCAGCGATGCCCTGCCAGCGGCCTGCGTACGTATGAGCGCCCGCACGAGCTGGCTGGTTGTCTCATCCGTATTGCCAATCTGGATGAGCTGGTCGGTCCCGTCTCGATCCACCGACACGGTGTAATCGTCGGCGACGTTGACCGCGACCGTGGGCGAGGGGTCTGTCGTCTGGTCCGCGGTCAGCACCACGGCGGCAAGGAACCGGTGGTTCCCCGGCGGAAGCACGTCAGCGGTGAAGACAGCGTAGAACCGCCCGTCTTCATCGGCGGTGGTCTCGAGATAGAGCGGGTCGCTGTACGCGAAGACGCGCACCGTCTGCCCGGTCAGGGTGGTGGTACCAATGACCAAGACGGCCTTGAGCTGGGGGTCGCCCAGAATGGTGGTGATGACCGGGGGCGGGGGCGGGAGAATGACCTGCTGAAACGTGACGCTCGAGTTCATTGCCACCACGCCGAGAAACGCTGCCATCAGCACGAAAATGACGATGAACTCGCTGACGCCGATCGTGGCTAACCGTTTGACAAGTGTACGCATCGGTCGTTTCGAAGAAGTCAAATCCCTGTAGTCGCAAGGGTAGCAAGCGAATCGCTGAACTGTAAAGACGGCTCGTTGCTTCCACGCGGAGGGACTTTACGCTACACTACTGCTGCCAAGCCTCTCAAACGCGTATGCCGACAAAAACCAAACCCGCCTTCTGGCTCTCGCTCGCGTCGTTCGTCGGCGTGACGGTTGGTGCGGGGATTTTTGCGCTGCCCTACGTTGGCGTCCGCTCGGGGTTCTTGGGCCTGGTCGTCATGTTCCTCATCCTGACGCCGGTGGTCATCGTCATCAACCTGCGGCTGGCCGAGGTGGTCATCGGCACGAAGCAACGCGACCGCGTGCCGGGCTATGTCCGGCGCTCGCTCGGGCCGCGCTGGGAACGGTTCAGTATGGGGCTCTCGTTCTTGGGTTTTATGGGCAGCAACCTGGCCTATCTCATTATCGGCGGATCGTTTTTGGCACTGCTCGTTTCGCCATTCGTGGAACTCTCGCACACCACTGCGCTCATTGTTTTCTTCCTGGTGGCATTACCGTTTGCCCTGCGCGGAGAAAAAGGGATTGCGCGCGTGGACCTGTGGCTGCTCCTGGTCTTTGTGGCCATCGCGGTTGTCTTTCTCCTGATCGGCCTGTCGCGGTTCACGGCCAGCTACGTCAATGGGTTTCGGCCGGGCGGGCTCGCAGCAACGTACGGGGTTATCCTTTTCTCGCTGTGGGCGCTGCCGGCCATTCCCGAAGTGGCGGATCTCGTGCAGCGGCGGGCCGGTTCGGTGCGGCGGGTCATCTGGATATCGGTGGCGTTGGCGACGGTCGTGTCGCTCGTATTCGCTTTTGCCGTGATGACCGTCAGCGGACCGGCCACGACCGAGGATGCGCTCACTGGGTTCGTGGCCGCGACGTTCCGCTGGCTCGCGCCGTTTGCGGCCATCTTCGGCCTGATTGCCATTTTCACGTCGTACATCACCCAGATTATTACCTTCGCCGAGATGCTGGAATTCGACGCCAAGCTCAAACCCGCAACGTCGTACCTCGTCACGCTGCTCGGTCCGCTCCTGCTGTTTGCGATCGGGCTCAACAACTTCATTGATATCATCGGCGTCACGGGCGCGGTGCTCCTCGGCATCGAAGGCACGCTCGTCTTGATGGTGGCCGAGCGGTTCCACCGCCACCGACACCCGACCCGTCCATTCCGCTGGACTTCTGCGCTCCTCGTCGTGTTCCTGCTCGTGGGAGTTGCCGTCGAGCTCTGGACGTTCTTCGATTGACGGACGCGAAAAACGATCTCAAGCCCGCAAGCGGGTAACGGGAGTCGAACCCGTCTCTCCACCTTGGAAGGGTGGCATAATACCGCTATACCATACCCGCCTAAATCTTGCCCTTAGTTATCGGGCAAAGTTGAATCCGCTATGAGAAATGATTGGTGCGCTGAGATATTACTCTTGCGCTCATTTTCCCGCCAGCAACGCGTCATGGTTTTACTTTTTCCAAAGGGCCGCGTAGTTGTCGATCCGGGCAAGATTTTGGCGGGATACCCGCCTAACTTTTGGTCGCATTTTTTGTCGTTTGTTTTTGGAGAATGAATGTTGCCGCAAGCATCAGGATGATCCCAACTACTGACGGTACCGCATCCCAAACATCACCAGCACTCAATGAGAATACGCCGAACAGCGGCCAAGAAAATAGGATGATTGGTGTCCAGGGGATGCCGGCGCAAGGAATATCTGGTGGTGCCCCGTCCTGACCGAGGCTCGGAAAGGCACAAGCGTAAGCATTGAGAAGGCTGCCGATCAGGAGATAGACGATGATGAGGGTAACGAGCGCTTTCTTCTGAGTCATAATTTTTCGTGGAGGCCGAGAGGGGAATCGTCCAGCACTATTCACTCCTCATAAACCTGGAGGCCACGGGCGGAATCGAACCGCCGCATGAGGGTTTTGCAGACCCTCGCCTTACCACTTGGCTACGTGGCCGTATTCGGAATGAAGGGTGAATAGTGCTGGATTGCAGACCCTCGCCTTACCACTTGGCTACCAGGCCATCAGCCTCCAAAATATGAGAACGGGATCCCGCACCCCCTCATTATACACTGAACAGCGGGACAGACCCTCGCCTTACCACTTGGCTACTCGGCCGGACGGCTTCTCAAACGCTACCAATGCCGCGTGTCAAAGTCAACGATTCGCGGTACGGTGACCGCGTGGCCAAACGGAAAATCATCTACCGAAAACCCGTCCGCGACCAGATCCCTGACGGCCTTTTCGGTTTGTCGCTTGAAAAGTGATGTTCCGCACCACGGTACAAGGGGGACTGGGTGGTCGCCTCCGTCGGCCTTGACAGGCTCAACGGCCCTGGTAGAATAGGGGACTAAACGAAAATCGAAGCATTTACGAGCAACGAGAGGGGGGATCCACCTCGTGGCTTTGCTCTGTGCCTTAATGACGTATAACCAGATCCGTAATCACGAATACCATGCGGAACACGCGTTCTTCTCGAAGGGGGATCCTGGGTGCAGCGGTCATTGCCGGCCTGCTGCTGACCAGTTTTTCATTCCGGCCGGCCGCGGCGGGCGTCTACGCCTGTCCGGACATGACTGGTCCCGGCGGTGTGCCGGACGGTCAGGTTGACGCGTCAGACCTCTCGGCGTTCGCGGCCGCGAAAGGCAACCAGACCGCGGACGGTGACTTCAACACCGATGGCTCGGTCGACGCGATTGACCAGGCCATGTTTGGGCAGGTCTTCGGTCAGTCAAACTTCAGCTGCGAGAACCACTGGAAACAGCTCCACGCGCGGACGCCATCGTGCGTGGACATGACGCACGACGGATACGTTGACGCGTCCGACGTCTCCGCGTTCGCCGCTGCCCTGGCGAGCCAAGACCTGGCCGGCGACTTGAGCGGTGACGCCATCGTCGATGCGGTCGACCAAACCATCCTCGAGCTGTCGCTGGGAACAGTCGGCGCCTGCGGCATTGTCATCGATTTCTACCCCGACCCAAACCCGCAGCCGATTCTCCCGCAGCAGCCGGAGCCAACGGTGCAAGAGGTTTCGGTTGAAGAGCACCCGATCAACCCCATTGCCGAACAGCAATCCGTAGCGACTGTTGACGAACCGGCAGCACTGCTCTCGAGCCCAGTGGCGACTCCACCCTCGACCGTCGAGACGCAGCCAGCGACGGCTGTGGTTGAACCGGCACCTGACGCGACACCAGCGCCCGACCAAGCGTCGCCGTCAAAGCCGGTGTCGGAGGATACAGCGTACGCCGCGACAGAGACTGCATCGTACGATGCGACCCCTGTCGTTGAGACGTCCGCACCAGTCGTCCCCTCGCCAATCGAGAGCGCACCGATGGCCGAGACCCCGATTGAACCAATCGAGGCTCCTGCCCTGATCTCGCTGTTCCTCGCAGCGGTCGGCGCCCTGGGCGCTGCCCTCCGGGCCTTGCTCGGTTTCTAACGGACTATCACCCGAACAACGCGAGGCCCCTGTGGTCTCGTGTTGTTTGTTTTGGCGTTTGAGACTGGTCGCTTGATTTCCACCACCCCCTCGCCTACACTGGTGGAGCTCTGCAAATCAAGCGGGTGTCCCGCCAAAACTTTGCCCGGCTCGTATGTACTATGTTTACGTCCTGAAGAGTATCCGAAATGGCAAGCTTTACACTGGGTTCACAAATAATCTCGAAAAGCGGCTTCGTTTGCATCGAGAGGGCAAAGTCCATTCAACAAAGTGGCGTCTCCCAGTAGAACTGCTGTATTATGAAGCCTACCTTGCCGAAGATGATGCACGGGAACGAGAAAAGTATTTGAAAACGGGCTGGGGAAGAAACTATATACAAAAATTCTTGAAGAAATCACTTGCCCTGAAAAGCGAGGGCAAAGTTTAGGCGGGTGTAGTTCAGTGGTACCCAGCACCAGGGCAGTCCGACGCCTGAAAGAAGAACGCCCAAGAGTGCGGGAGTAGTTCAGCAGTAGAACGCTTCCTTGCCAAGGAAGAGGTCGCGGGTGCGATTCCCGTCTCCCGCTCCAGAACGCCCTCGGACTGCCCTGGTGCTGGGCTTGCCAAGGAAGAGGTCGGCGGTTCGAGTCCGCTCGCCCGCTCCAGAGGTTTGCTAGACTCCCATTCGTATGCAATCCGTTGTCCTCTGCGGCAGCCGCCGCTTCAAACCAAAGATGCGGGAATTCGCCACCGAACTTAAACGGTACAGCGTTGTCGTCTTCGAGCCGTACCTGCATTCCGGCCAAGACGAGTGGGCGAAGCTGTCTGATGACTACAAGCGATTCGTCGCGCTCGGGCTGACGCACGACCACTTCTATAAAATCCAGATGGCCGATGTCGTCTTCGTCTTCAACGAGGGCGGTTATGTCGGAAACTCGACGACGCTCGAGATTGGGTACGCCGTCGCGCTCGGCAAACCAATCTACGCTCTGGCCGCTGACGAGGAACTCTGCCGGCACGTGCTCTTCCGTGAAATCATTCGCTCGCCGGTAGAACTTGCCAAACGACTACAGTGATTGAGGTTGAGAAAAAATTCCGACTCAAGCCGGGACAAGCCGAAGCGCTTCAACAGGGAGCGACTTTCGCGCGCGAGGTACGGCTGGAGGACGATTACTACGATTTGGACGACTGGGCGCTGACGAAGAAAGACTGGTGGTTACGTCTGCGTAATGGCCGATGGGAATTGAAACATCCAGTCCCAGTCTCACCGAATATGCCGGCCACGGAAAAATACCCGCAATATAACGAAGTAGAAGATGAGGCGTCCATCCGAAAACTCATCAATCTTCCGTTGCGCGGGTCGTTGGCCGAAGACTTGGAAACGGCCGGGTACACCGTTGTCGCTGAAGTACGCAGCACCCGTCGCGTCTTCTCGCGGCCACCGTTCACTCTCGACTTCGACGTCACCGACGATGGCCTCGCCATCTGCGAGATCGAGCTCATGGTCGACCGGACAGAGGAGGTCTCGCCGGCGCTCGAACGCATCCTCGCATTCGCCCGCGAACGGGGGTTGGACATTGGCCTCATCCGCGGGAAGGTCGTCGAAGCTATCCGAAAGAAAAATCCGAAGCACTACCACGCCCTCGTCAACGCCGGGGTCGTATGAAGGAGAGAACGCTTCCGGTGAGGGAAGCGTTCTTCGGGATGGCGACGCGATCGATGAGATCGGCGAACAACTCGAGGAGTTGCAGCATAATCCCAATGACGCGATCGGCCAAAGGCGGAAAGAACAGTGCCAGCAGGATCAGCACCAGGACGAGGG
>JACPUP010000056.1 GCA_016192205.1 Candidatus Kerfeldbacteria bacterium | reverse complement strand
GGCGACGGCGACCAGCTCGTCTGGTGCCACTACTGCGAGCAGCGGTTCCCGCGGGAGCAGCTGTTCGCCAACTGACGGTCAAGCGTCAATCGCTCGTCCGTCGAACCGGGGGGAGTGTCCACACTCCTCCCGCTGTCTTTTCATAGAATCATGATATAGAGATCATGAATCGCGAGTAAACGATAAAGTACACCCATGATTCACGATTCATGCTTCGTGATTCTCTATTCGTCCTCGCTCTTCTTCGCCTTCTTCCCGACCAAACACACCTCGCCCCACGCACGGTAGTGGCTCTGGAACACCTCCTCGGCCACGGTGCCGTCCGCGTAGGTAACCGCGTAGGTGAACTCGGCGTCGGCACCCGGGTGCGCGCGCTCGAGGCACTTTTCCACGCCTGGTTCCAGCTCATCCGTCTTGATGACTCGCTTCTTGGGCGGAGCGGTCACGTTGAAGACGCGGGGCGTGGAGGAGTGGACAGTCCGGCCATCACTGGTCCCATAGAACTCGAAAACGAGATCATCACCCTCGACCCGCGCCTGAAGCAGCAGGGTGGTGCCGTAGTCGTTGCGGAACCGAAAGTCGGGTTTGGGTTCGTAGATGGTCGCGTCCATGCCCACCGGCGGCTCGTAGTAGCTGACGCGGTACGAGTGGTTCTGCCGTTCGAGCACGGGTAGGCCGGCATCGAGGATGAGCCGGAACAGCGTGGTGCCGATTTGGCAGAGCCCGCCGCCGTACTCGGGAATGGTGCGGTTGCCCTTGATGACGAGTTCCTGCTTGTAGCCGTTGGCGCCGTTGACCGGCCCGAGCGCCGTGATGAGGGAAAACTCTTGGCCGGGTTCGATGAGCAAGCCGTTGAGCTTGTCGACTGCCACGCCGATGTTGTAGCGGCGGTTGGGCGGGCTGCCGGAAAAGTTCGTACGGCCAACGCCCACGCGTTCGGTGATGCCGAGCGTGTTGGCCGTGGCGCTGTCGAACTTCGGCCTGACTTCGGTGGCCACGACCTCCACGGTCGTTCCGCCGTCGAGCAAGACTGCGGTTAAGGCATCAGCTGTTTTTTGACGATCGAGCGTAGTTCCGGTCTGGCTCTGTTGGAACTCGGCCACGCGGCCTTCTTCCAAACGAAACCGGCCTTCTTGCACGGGCACGTCAATGGCTTCGACGATGGAATCAAAGATTGGTGCCAAGTCGTCGGGATGGAGCGCGAGCGCGAACCCACGCTCGGTCCGATCAACGAACAACGCCGGGGCCAATGCTGCCTTGGATACGGGAAACGTCGAGTCGCCGGACCGCAGCGCGAATGGTGCGCGGTCAAGCACCGTGGCCAGCTGCGGAACCATGGCGTTCACCTGGGCCGCGGTGACGCGCGGGACATCGTCCACGCGCGGCACGGGAATCGGCGTCGTATCCAGGTTCGCCAGCCGCTGGATGGCGGTGCGGACCGCTGCGCCAACGTCGTAACGATACCCGGCCAGTTCAGTGCGAACCGTTATGGCGTACGACTCGCGGTCAATCTCCGGCCGCGCGTCAACCGCCGGCTGCTCGTCATCCGAGAGGTTCGCGACGAGCGTATCATAGAGCTTTCCCGCGTTCATGGACGGCACGGCTTGGAGCGTCAGGCCAAAGAGTGCGCTCTGGAGCTGCCGAACCAACCGCACCGGCTGCGACGCGTGCATGACCCGGGCCGCCGCCTGCTCCACAGCCTCGGCCGGATCAATCCCATAGAGGTCATAATAAAACTCGTCGGATGCGCCGATAGTTGGCGCAACGACCACCTCTTGTTGGTCGGAGACGAACGTCAGCCCTTGTTCGAGAAGCTGGTCAACCCGGGCGCGGACGCTTTCAACCGCTCCCTCGGCCCGGGCCCCGCCCACGGCCACCGAACCAATGCGGAGGTTCGGGGGAAACCGCTGTGCGTACGCCACCGTAAACGACGCGGCCACGGCGCCGACGACCACGACGACAATCAACAGCGCAAGCAGAATGAACGGACCGCGACGACCGGTTGCGGCCGACGAGGCCCCGGACGAGAAATCCGGCGCAGACCTACTCGTCGTCTGCTTCGGGTTCGTCTTCGTCGTCTGCTTCGGAGACGCGGACGCTCTTGGGCTTCGGTCGCTCAACTTTCGGCAGGGTAATGGTGAGGATACCGTCTTTCATGGTAGCGTTCACCGAATCGGTCCGGACGTCAACGGGCAGGATGATGCGGCGCGAAAACCCGCCCCAGTAGCACTCGCGGAACAGGTAGTCTTCGTCCGCGACCGTCTGCTCGCGCCGGCGCACACCTTTGATGGTCACCATGTCGTTCGTCACCGAGATGTCGAGGTCCTCGGGCCGGACGCCGGCAATGGTCGACTCGATGACGATGTGCTCCGGCGTCTGGTAGACGTCCACGGCGAGCTGACCGGAAAAATCTCCCTCCAACCACTCGTCTGGAATGTCCTCGGTTTGGGAGCTTTTCGGTTGCTTCGCCTCGTTTTTTTTCTTGGCCGTTGGCATAACGCACTCCGAAGTATACGAAACATTCGGCTCCGGCACAACTGACGGAAAGGAAAAGAACGGGGACGTCGCAGACGACGTCCCCCAAGTGGCGGAGCACGCTCTGGGCGGTCACCGCCGGATCACGAACGGGGGCGAGGGTGCTTCAGGAGCAGCTGCTCGTAGAGGGTGCGGAGCTTCTCCCGCTCGTCCGTGTCATTCGGCGCGTGCATGAACTGGTCGAGGGCGGCGAGGAGGGCGGGCTCTTCGGCCTCGGCGAACTCCGCCTCGAGCACCCGCTGCACTGCGACTGTCTCCCAGTGGGAAAGCGGGAGGTTGCCCAGCGGCAGGTGGAAGCGGTGGCGCGAGGACTGCTTCACGGCTCGTTCGGCCGTGCGCTTGAGCAGACCGATGACCTCCTCGGCGTTGCGCTGGCGGCGTTCTTCCCCGTGGCGCACGAGCTCCCGGTGGACCGCCTCCCAGAGCGGAAGGAAGTAGTGGTTCCCTTTCGCGCGGTGCATGGCTTCACCAATGGGGAGATTTGTGATCTCCACGGCCAGGACGAGCGCGACAGCCTCATCACCTAACTCCGGTAAGCCGGAAAAGGAGAAGATGAGATCGGCGGCGCGAACGGCACCGCCCCACTCGTCCGCATCAGGATTACGCGACTCTCGGCTCGTCTGGTGTTCCGGATGCCGACCGAGGCGCTCGATCTTCTCGCCGGCCAGCCGGTGATAGCGATCGGCTTTGTCTTTCGGGACCTCACCGATCTGCGCCCGGTGGAGTATGTTGCCTTCGCGCGCGCCGATACCCAGCCAACCGCCAGTTCGCTGCTCTTCAGGAAACAGCTCGGTGAACTTCTGAACCGCCAGCGTCGCGGTCTCGTAGATCCGCTCGAACAGCGGCACGGGAATCCCATTCACCGGAACACCTCCGATTGTTCGTGTGCAATTACCACCGACGTCTTCGATGGCCCACCAGGGTAGCTAAAAAGCGACCTAAACGTCAAGGGTGCTGCGCTCGTATTCGCTGCTATTGTGTCACGTTCGCCGTCGTGCCAGCCACGAAGATGACGAGCGCCCAGGCGAGGATGACGATGACGATGCCGATCACCGCGGCCGAAATGGTCTTCTTCGCCTTGTCGATCCGCTCGTCATTGCCGGCCGCTGTCATCCACATGAAGCCGCCGATAATGATGAACGAAACCGCAACCAACGCCAAGATGCCGAGCACCCACCGAATAATGTTGATGACCGTGTCCTTGAGGTCAGCGGTGCCAAGGCCCACCTGGCCGCCGATGTCTTCGATGGTAAACGAGGTCTGGGCCAGGACTGGTAGCGCTGCAACGAGTGCAGCCGCCAGGACGAAACCGAGAGCGGTGAACGAAACCCCCCAACGGTGTGGACTGCTCATATTGTCTAGAAAGATGATACCCGTCGTCACGAAATGACGCAAGAACCTTACCGAATACGCCTCCCCGCGTCAAACACTTTACGCGGCTAGGCGAGCTTGCTAGTCTTGGTGTGCTTTCCCAAGGCCCCGTCGTCTAGGCTGGTCCAGGACACCACGCTTTCAATGTGGTAACACGGGTTCGAATCCCGTCGGGGCTACCAGCCCTTCTCTCATTAAATAGCCTTAGCTTTTTCCCGCTCTGCAGCGGGACCCCGCCGCACGGCGGGGCAAGCCGGTAACCCGGGTTCTCCGCAACCCAAAAAAGGGTCAAAGCGGATCCGGCCATAGGCCGGAGAATCTCCCGCCTCGATGGCGGGATCCCGCCAACCTTGCGCAGAAAGAGAAAAGAGGGCGGGACCCGTGGGGCTACCAGCTTTCGCGTAGCGAAGGCGGTCAACCGAAGACATGCAAGGGAAAATAATGACAGGCAAATAATCCGACAGTGCGCTACGGCTGGACAGTTTTCGATGCTTCAATAATGATCGTTTCTATTATAGAATTAGGAATAACAAGAATTTATAACACATCAGCCCTATGAACCCAGAACAATCACCCGAACGTGAATCCGATGCTGAGCGTGATAGTGAAATTACGAGCGCGTATAATGCGTTTAATGAATTAACAGCTATAGAAAAACAAGACAATACCCGAGGGGGCGCGTTACGTGGATCATTCAATCAAGCCTTCCAGCCGCAACGAATGGATGTCGTTAACGCCATGGAGCGGAAACGTGCCGGCGGACTTCAACAACATATGCCCGAACTGCGTCTGGATAAGGAACCGAGTGGGGATTTACTATTTATTGAAGGAGAGGGACAGGATATTGCCATTGTACCCCGATTCGATATCCTCTATACATCAAATACCCACGCGGCCGGTGGCTTTTCGGAAATCTTTGAGTTGGATGTCGAACCAGGCCCCGGCAAAGAATATAGAATGCACCTCGAGGCGCCCGCTCATGGAGAACCGACAACCGCCGGGTATGTTATTACGCGGAAAGGCCGGCTACGACTTGAGGAATTGGAGAATACATAAAAGACGATGTTTAGGCGGTATCGGTACGATGGGGCACGAAGATCTGGCCTCCAAGCTTACCCTGACGGATATAACTCTTTACGCAAGGGTCATTCAAGTAGAGCTTCGGCCACCGGATCGTATCTGGCGCCGTGACGAAATAAGTTCGAACTCGGTCTACGGTGGCCTAGAAGAGTGTTGAACTGGAAGCATTGAGCTTTGACGTACAGGCCACAGCAAGAGAAGTAATGCGGCGGCGGACATTGCCGTTCCTGGCGCGGTGTCGACGAGCCGTGTTGATTGATCTCAGCTACACCTCGCACACTCGACGCCTTCGAACGAAAAGTAGTACAGTGATGCCGTGAACACCTCTGGGCAAGGGAACCACCTGCGTGGAGCGTCGTTCGTCACCGCACTGATCGTCGGCACGCTGGTGCTGTGGACACCGTCGCCGGTCCGCCGGGCCGACGCAACGGAAGCGAGTCCGACAACCATCACCTTCGTCGTGACCGTGCCAAAAAACACCCCGTCCGGCGACACGATCTCCGTGGAAAACTTCCAACCGGAGGGGGTCCGGGCATACCGGATGAAAAAAGTTTCCGGCCGAACCTACCGGATCTCGTTCTCGTCGAATCAACTCGAACGAGGAACCAACGGCCGCTACCACTACCGCTATGTCCGCAACCGGGCCGGCTTCCATGGCGCAGAGTACATCGCGCCCGACGACTTCGCCTATCGCGAGAAGCGCCTCGGCCGCTCCATCCCGTACAACCGGGTTCTTGCCGGCGGCGTCGAGCGGGATACAATCCGGCGCTGGCGCTGGTTCCCGCCTGGGAACCAGCCAGTCGAGCGGCGGTCTCAATTAGATCCTTCGGGTCCGCTGCTGCCCCGCGTGAACGAGATCGCCTTCCGCTCCGGCCAGGGCATTATGGACTACTGGATCCCGGCGTTCGACCCGTTCGTCACACCGACCGCCCGCCACCTGAATCGTCTCGGCAACGGCTGGGTTGCTTTCTTCCCGCCCTGGCAGTGGATTAAGCAAGATCCGTTGCCGATTGTCGGGAACGAGCGCGAGCTCGGCCTTGGCGATTCGCCAAACTACCCGAACGACGCCAAATTGATCGAGCACATCCAGGCGTTCCAGCGCGCCGGATTGAAAATCCACTTGGCTCCACAGATCTGCTGTACGACCATAAAAACCGCGGACCGCTCGCCGGCCTGGTGGGAGCAGTACTTCTCGGAGGTCGAGCGGTTCGTCCTCCACCATGCGCGCATTGCCCAGAAAGCCCGCGTCGATTCGTTCATGGTTGACCTCTTTGAGGCACGGCAGTCTGGCTTGCCGGACCTCCAAGCACGGGTTGACGGCCTCGTGAGCAAGGTGCGAGACATATACAAGGGCGAACTCGGCTCCATTCTGTGGCTGAGCGGAGCGGCGCCGGAGACCGCGATTATCTTCCCGTCAGTCGATGAGCTCGCGATGGTCAAGGACGTCGATTTTTACCTGGCCATTACCACGGCGGCGATTTCCGCGAACGACACGCCAGCCGACGAGGAATTGAACGTCGGTGCGGGGAGGGTACTGGACGCGACGAAGGAACTGTACGAAACGACGGGAAAACCGACGATTGTCCTTCTCCAATCCTACGGGGTCCAACAGGCCTGGAAGGGCGATGCTTTCATCCAGACGAAGCCGGTTCCCGGCGCTGGCGACAACGCAACGAGCGGGAAATTCCACCGCTTCTCCGGTCAGGACCAAGCGCGGGTGGTCCACGCGTACTTCGAAGCGTTGCGTGACCGGCCCTGGGTCATCGGCGCCTGGCATTTCGGCTACGAGTTCTGGGAGTACCCGCTCCTGCCCGACTGGTCCATTCGCGGCGGGCCGGCCGAAGACGTTTTTCGGAAGTGGAACCGCGTGATTGCGGGCAATTGATTCAGACATCCCTTCACACCCTCCGCTTCCCGTTTCCAACTCCGTCCCACGAGGGCTACACACCACCATCAACCCCTGACGTCGCACGCTCATGCCGCGTCGATTTTTTATCTTGCCAAAAACCCTATCCCAATGTAAGGTTCGACCGCTTCTTGCTCTCACGAGGAGGGTGTCTTGGACGAAAAGAGCGAGTATGCGCAGGCGGGTGTCGACTACACCCAGATCGAACCTTTCAAACGAGCAATGATCGAGGTTGGTCGTACGACCCTCGATTTCCCAAGGCGGCGAGGCGTGGTCGTGGAGTCCCATGACCACGGCTGCGTGTACCGGTATGTTGGTCGGCAGTCGCACGCCTGGTCGAACACGCAGGAGGGGCTCGGCAACAAGAACTGGATCGCTGAATGGATGTACCAGAACGCGGGAACCAGTCGAACCTACTACGAAGGGATCGGCATCGACACCGCGCTCATGGCGGCCAACGATGTCATCGCTCAAGGAGCGATGCCCGTTGTCTACACCGACGAGGTGGTGGCCAGCGACAGTAAGTGGTTCACCGACGAGCGGCGGGCCCGCGATCTCGCTGAGAGCTTCTACCGCGCCTGTGAGATGTGTGGGATGGCACTCCCGGCTGGGGAGTCGCCGTCGCTGCGCTACCTCATCAAGGCGGAGTTGCCAGTCAAGAGTGCACCGTCATTGAGCGGCTGTGTGACCGGCATCATCGCACCGCGGGATCGCCTCATCACTGGTGCGGCGTTGCGGGTGGGAGATCACATCCTCGGCGCCGAGTCATCGGGCTTGCATGCCAACGGCGTCTCGCTCGTCATCAAGCGGGCGCTATCGCTGCCGGATCAGTTCCTGACCCGATTGCCAAACGGCAACACCCTCGGCGACGAGGCCCTCATTCCGACGCGTTCCTACGTCGGCCTTGTCGAGGCGCTCCTGGATGCGGGTGTCGAGATCCATGCCTTGGTACCCGGTACGGGCAGCGGCGTCAGCAAGATCGCGTTCGACAAGCGTCCGTTCACGTACCGCATCTACAACTGGGTGCCGGTTCCGCCACTCTTCCTGTTTCTACGCGAACTGGGCGTGACGCTGGAGGACTGCCTCACGACCTTCAACTGGGGGGTTGGATACTACATCTTCGTGCATCCTAGTCATGACAGCAGGGCCATCGCTGTGGCGGCCAAGGCTGGGCACACGGTCCACAACCTCGGCATCGTGTTCGGGGGGGAGCGTAGGGTTGTCTTCGAGCCCGGGAACATCACGCTCCCGCCTCCCGGCGAGTAGTCAGCCGCGGTTCTACCTCTCACGACCCGACAACCGCCAAAGCGTTGTCTTCACAAGCCGCCCCCGGCCATCAGGGCGGCTTGATTCTTTATTAAGCGGGCAAT
>JACPUP010000064.1 GCA_016192205.1 Candidatus Kerfeldbacteria bacterium | reverse complement strand
GACATCGTGCGCCAGCTGGCGATTGCCGGCCTCGAAGTTCAGCCGCGCGCGCGGGGCGGGAAAATCCTCCGGCCGAGCGTCCGTAACGAGGGGAACGTCTCGGTCGACGCCGACGTATCGGTCATCACGAAAAACCTGTTCGGCCAAGTGGCCATGCGCCACGGCGGCCAGTACGCGATTCTCCGCGGGCAAACATCCGCTTGGAACTTCGAGTTCCCACAAACGTTCTGGGGTGGGTGGCACACGGCCTCGCTCACGGTCGCCTACGATCCAAATCCCAAGGCAGAACTCGGCGCGGACAGCCTGCGGTCGAAGATCCTGACCGGGCCGACAGTCCGGTTCTTCCTCTGGCCATCGCGCCAGGCCCTCGCCATCATCGCGGCCGCGCTCCTGCTCCTGCTCATCATCGGCTTCCTCCTCTGGCTGCGGCATCGTCGCAACGTCCTCATCCGGCAGACCTGGGTGCCGTATGTCGCACAGCCGGGCGATACGCTTCAGCAGCTAGCATATCGACTGCATGTTTCGTGGAAAATCCTTGCCTCGGTGAATCGCCTGAAACCCCCCTACCACCTGCAGCCCGGAATGACGCTGCGGATCCCGCCCACCTCGCATCGCTAGTGCATCTGTTTCCGGCGTTGGAAGAACTATGAGCAAGCATTTTCGGGAGAAAACACCCGTGTCGAATGCAAAGAACCTTTTGACTCTCGTCGGGTTGATACTGGCGGCTGCAGTACTCGTCTACACGTATGCCATCCGAATCCCAGGGATACGAAGTTCGTCCGAGCGGTTCGCCAACCAATATCCATTCCTCAATCCCAGCGCAGCGCTGATTGAAAAAGCGAACCTGCTCGTCAATTTTCAACCGCTGCGCGAACAGCTCACCAGCGCCTACGAACAGCGGGGCGACTATCGTATCTCCCTGTACTTCGAATATCTGCCGACCGGCGCGAATATTTCCCTGAACAAAGACGAGCGCATCTGGCCGGCCAGTTTGATCAAGATCCCCGTGGCCATGGCCGCCATGAAGAAAGTGGAGACGGGAACCTGGAAGCCGACGAATGAATTAGTGATTCTCGACGAAGACAAGGACGGCGAATACGGAACACTCTATCAGCAGCCGATCGGGACGACGCTGACGATCGAACGGCTCTTGAAGGAATCGCTTGCCAACTCGGACAATACCGCGCATTTTGTCCTGCTCCGGAATCTTGACGGCGCGGAACTCGAAGATGTCTATACCCACCTCGGCCTTGACGACATCATCAGCGCCCTGAAACAGGCTCCCAAAGAAGAAGAAACGGACAACCGCATCACGGCCAAACGGTACTCCATCTTTTTCCGTTCGCTCTACAACGCGACCTATCTCACGCCGGAATACTCCCAACGCTTCCTTGATATCTTGAAGGATGCGCCGCGCGAATTCTTAAGCCGAGGCCTGCCGCCGGAGATCGTCTTTGTCCACAAAACCGGCGTGAGAACGGACGAGGCCGTCCGGGCTGACGCAGGGATAGTCTACGTTCCCAACCGTCCGTATTTGCTGACCGTCATGATGCAGAAAAAAGACGGGACCGCGCCGGCCGAGGGTGAGGTCGAAAAACTCTTCGAAGAAATATCAAAGATGGTTTACACCTATGTGGCGGAAGCGAGGTAGGGTCCTAGCGGTCGTCTTGATGGTGAGTGTATTGCTCACCACGGGGTTCGATCCGGCGGCATTTCTTCAAATGATTGGGGGCATCGTCCAACAGCCGGGGGGGAACGCGATCGTCGATAAAATCTTCCTGGCCAGACAAAACCGTAACGTGGTTGACAATTTCGGATTTGGCGTCCGACCGGCACACGCGGCCCTCGACCCGAATGAGCTTGAATACAGCGTTGATGTCGGACCGATCACTGGCTCTGCCAGTGCCAATTACGTGTATGCATCCTTCTTCAATCCTGCGGGTTCGGGTCGGACGGCCGTCATTAAACGCATCGCGGTGCGCTCGAATGCAGTGGCGGCGGCGAACTACGTCAACCTGACCCTGCGGCGGACGACCGCCGCTTCGGCCGGCACCCAAATTGCGGCTGCCAACATTCCCAAAAAACACAACGACTCGTCAAATCCGGTTGCGGAAGTCCGCCACACCGGCGTCACCGTGACGTTCGCGGGCGTGACGGATTCCCGGATCCTCGGACAACCGCAGTCCGGCACGACCGGCGCTTTTTACAGCGTGCGCGACATCACCTTCGGCGCGAACGACGAGAAACTTGTCTTGCAACCCGGAGAGGGCGTTGCCGTCTACCAAGAAGCGGCCGGTGATGCCGACCAACGGATCAGGGCGTATGTCGAATGGGAAGAAGTCACGAGCGCGCCTTCAGCCCAGACGGAGTTTCTGTTTGCGTTTCCACGTGTGGAAAATGCCGCCGCGGCAAACTACGTCTATAACTCGTTTTTCAATCCGGCGGCGTCGGGGAAAACCGCCATCGTGAAACGCATCTGGTTCGGCAGCGAGACCTGCGACACCACGGCAGTGTACACGAATAACATTGTCCTCCGCAGAACCTCGGCCGCTTCGGCCGGAACTGCGATCACGGCTTCGAACGTACCGAAAAAACATACGGGCAGCGTCAACAGCGTGATGGAGTTTCGGCATACCGGCGTGACCGTGACAATGGTGGGCGGTGCGGATGCGCGGTTGGGCCACGTGACGCCCTGCGGTGCGGCCGGCCAGCCCCACGGCTGGATGCAGCTTGACTTCCAGGCGAACGATGAGAAGCTCATTCTCCAGCCCGGCCAAGGCATTGCGCTCATGTCTGACGCCACCGGCGACGTGGACCAACTCAACCGCATGATCGTCGAGTGGCAGGAGGTAGCCTCGGGCAGCACGCCAGCGTCCCAGGGAGAATACGTCTGGGCGTCTCCGCGCGTTGAGGTCGCAGCCGCGCTCAACACGAG
>JACPUP010000055.1 GCA_016192205.1 Candidatus Kerfeldbacteria bacterium | reverse complement strand
GGCCGGCACCTACACCATCACGGTCACCGCGTCAGACGGACTGTCCTCAACGTCGGCCACAGCGACTGCGACCATCACGCGCCAGGAGCCGAACTTGCCGGCTATCCCGAAACCCATCCAGCCCACTAAACCCGACCCGCCGGTGTTGCTGGCTGACCTGAACGTTCCCAAGCCGCCGCTGCTCGAACCCATCCGGCCCGGCCAGCTTGGACTGCGGTTCTCCGAGGTGTTCGCCGATCCCGAAGGGTTGGATGCGGGCGTTGAGTACCTCGAGCTCTTCCACGCCGGCGCTGAAGCGCTGTCCACGGCAGGTTGGAGCGTGACCAACCTCAAACGCGCGTTCGCGTTACCCCAGACGTCACTCGAGCCCGGCGACTACCTCGTGATTCAGGGTGCGGCACTGGGCCTTCAGTTGCGGAACCTCGGCGATACGCTGTACCTGGTGAGCCCGGATGGCGCAATCCGCGACGGCGTCAAGTACCCGAAAGCGAAAACCGGCCAGTCGTTCTCGCGGTTTACCAAGCGCTGGGCGTGGACAGAGGCGAGTGCGGGAGAGGATAATGTGAAGCCAGAGGGCAAGAGTCAGGAATCTCGAATCACGAATCAGGGGGCCGGTGAGCAATCATTGCTGCGGATCGATGAAGCCAGGTTGACCGAGGCTGGGCAGAAGTTTGCGCTCGAGGGAACCGTCGTTGTGGCTATGGGCGCGCTCGATGAGCGTCAAATCCTGCTCGGTGATGCGAGTGGGACCATGGTCATTGGGTTTGATCAGAGCGTGGACTTGGCAGTAGGCGATCGCATCCGCGTTGCTGTCAGGCGCTCCACGGCCAAGGAGCCGCGGGCGCTGGCGAAGGTCGCGGATCTTGAACGCCGAGGTCGGGGCGGTCTGGTCGAGCCGGTGGCTGCCACCATCGAATCGCTGTCAGACGACAACCTCGGCGCCTTGGTGGCGGTGGAGGGCGTTGTCACCGTGACGCGGGCAACGTCGTTCACGCTCGATGACGAGACCGGCCAGCTGTCCGTGCAGTGGGCTGGCGCGTCAGACCTCGAACGCGATGCGCGTGTGGCGGTGACCGGCGTCGTGCGGTCATCGAGCGGACGACTACGGCTCATTGGCGTCGAGGTCGTGGAGGTGGTTGAGGAGTCGGCGCCGCTCGTGGCCGGTGCGACGGTCGAAGCACCCGCGGCCGCGCCAGCCCCCACCGTCCCCGTGCCGACCGCGGCTTCCACACCATCCCCGCTGGGGTTTGTCCTCATGGGTTTCGCTGGTTTGCTCATCGTGGTGCGACTCCTCGTGCTGCCTCGTTTGGCGTAAGGGAAAGTGGAGGGCACACCGGATGGCGTGCCCTCTGGTTCAGGCATGTTCAGGGGCGGCGGTTTTAGTCGGAGTAGGCTCCGCGTTTCCCGCCTCCCCGTTTGCGGCCGCTGTCTCGCAGGGCTCCTGACGAAACCGAACGGACGTTCAGACGCGGACCCCGGCGCTGGCCTTTCAGGATCGGATTCCCCGGCGTCGTGCGCTGTACCCGCGCGCAGCAGGTGATTGCTGCCACCTCATTCGGGAATCGCAGGCCGCAGGTCGGACAGCGAAAGCGTCCGTCAGAATCCTCATGAAAGCGCGACCCGCCGCCGCTGTGACCCGAAACGTTGGGGCCTTCAGGCGGTCCAGTCTCGTTTCTTCCTTCCACGTCTCTCTTCCCTTGGTGAGGGTCTGGCACAGCAGTTCTGTGATTCTTTCTTCCGGCGATAGCGCATACCACAGACCGGACAGCGGTACTTTCCGTTGACCCGACCTTCGGCCATGGCTTTCGCGAGCAGCAGCTCGAAGTTCACGAAGCGCTCGTATACCACGTCATCTCTTCGGGCGGTTTCCACGGCCGCACCTCCCATGGGCTCGGAGCGCGCCGCCCGTCATGAGGAGCAGGACGGACCCAATGACCACACTGGTGGCGGCCGGTGGTTGGTACGACCTGCGGGTAGGCCGAGCGAGCCGGTTTGTGCGCAGTCAGTGGCGAAAAGTCGGGAAGTCCATCGATCCGTCGTGGCGCAGACTCCTCCGGCACGGCGTGGAGGCAGAGCGCCCCAGCGGCGAACATGAAAAGAGCACCACGCTGCTTCATTGCGCTGCACCTCCTCCAGCGTCAGTGAATGTGTCTGTCGTTGTACGGAATTTCTTTCGCTTTGTCAATCGAACCTGGATTGGGGCGGGCGTGCGACAGTGGGAGCGCGCCGGCAGAGATGATAGAATGACCGCATGGCTGAGAAGAAGGAGCGGTTCGTCCCCGCACCAGTCTCCCCGCCGCTGGCGAGGATCCGATGCGGGGCAGGCATCATTGATTCCTATGACGGCAAAGCATAAGCGGTTTGTGATTATCGATGGCAATGCCCTCGTCCACCGGGCGTTCCACGCCCTGCCACATTTGACCAGTCCGCAGGGCGCACCGGTCAATGCGGTCTACGGCTTTGCACTCGTGCTCCTCAAGATGCTCAAGGAACTCAAGCCGGAGTACGTGGCTGCGACCTTTGACGCGCCCGGCAAGACGTTCCGCCACGAAGCGTACGCAGCGTACAAAGCCACGCGCGTGAAAGCACCGCAGGAACTCTACGACCAAATCCCCATGGTCAAGGAGCTCGTCGAGAGTTTTTCCATCCCGGTCGTCGAACGATCCGGCTTCGAAGCTGACGACCTCATTGGTACGCTCGCCCGGCAAGCCGAGGGCGTTGAGACGGTCATCGTCACTGGCGACCTGGACACGCTCCAGCTGGTCGACGACCACACGAAGGTCTACACGCTCCGGAAAGGCATGGGCGAGACGGTGACGTACGATGCCGCGGCCGTGCGCGAGCGGTTTGGGTTTGGTCCAGACCAGCTCATCGATTACAAGGCGTTGCGCGGTGACCCGTCGGACAATCTTCCCGGGGTCAGGGGGATTGGCGAGAAAACCGCCGGTGCATTGCTCCAACAATTCGGGACAATCGAGCATCTCTACGAAGCACTCAAGCACGAGACCCCGAAAGCGAAAAAACTTCCCGCGGCGTTGCGCGAAAAACTCCTGAAGGGCGAAAAGGATGCCCGGCGCTCCAAGGAGTTGGCCACCATTGTCCGCACCGTCCCGGTCCAATTCCGGCTCGCGGCGGCCGCCCGTTCGCGGTACGATCGACAGAAGGTCGTTGGGCTGTTGCGCGCTTACGGGTTTTCGAGCCTGTTGTCAAAAATCCCCCAGGACGAGGAAAGCGCGCAGGCCGTGCTGGCTCTGGCGGCGGCCGACGAGGTGCCGCGACGCAAAGGCCAGACGTACACGTTGGTGCAAACCAAGGCTGAACTCGCTGCGCTCCTCAGCCAACTCAAAGGGGTGGACCGGGCAGCGGTTGACACGGAGACGACCGGCCTGGATCCGTTCTCGGCTGCACTGCTCGGCGTTTCCATCGCCTGGGAGAGAGGGAAAGCGTATTTTGTCTCGGTGCGAGGTGAACTGTTGCCCGACGCCCTCAAACCCTTCCTCGAGGACGGCGGCGTAGCGAAGGTGGGGCACAACCTCAAGTACGACTACCAGGTGTTACGCCACCACGGCATCGAGCTCCGGCCCCTCGCGTTCGATTCCATGGTCGCGTCGTACCTGTTGAACGCAGGCACGCGGCAGCACAACCTGAACGCCGCAGTCTTCGCCGAGTTCGGGTACGAGATGATGCCGATCGAGGCGCTCATCGGCAAGAGAGGAAAGCAGCAGCGGGCCATGGCCGACGTTCCAGTAGAAAAACTATCTTGGTACAGCTGCGAGGACGCGGATTTTACGTTTCGGCTGGCCGAGGCGTTTCTCCCCAAGCTGCGGCGCGAACATCTGGAACGGTTGTTCCTCGATATGGAAATGCCACTCGTCGGGGTGCTCGCGCGGATGGAAGAAGCCGGTGTGCTCGTTGACGTTGATCATTTAAAAACCCTGTCGCGCACCCTCGGGAAAAAACTCGCGACACTCGAGGGGAAGATTACGAAGCTCGCCGGCGGGCCATTCAACGTCAACTCGCCGGCCCAACTGAAAGAGGTTTTGTTCGAGAAGTTGCGCATCCCGACTGAAGGACTGGGCCGCACGAAGACCGGCATCTCGACTGGCGCTGGCGAGCTGGAGAAGCTGAAAGATCAGCATCCGATTATTCCGCTCATTGGCGAGTTTCGTGAGTTCGCCAAGCTGAAGTCAACCTACCTCGACGCCCTGCCCGAGTTGGTCGGCACGGACGGCCGCATCCACACGAGCTTCAACCAGACCGTGGCCGCGACCGGCCGGCTCTCGTCTTCTGACCCAAATCTCCAGAACATCCCGATCCGCACCGAGTGGGGCCGCAAAATTCGGCAGGCGTTTGTCGCCCCACCGAGGCACGCGCTTATCTCGGCCGACTACTCGCAGTTCGAGCTGCGCATTGTCGCGTCGCTCGCCAACGATGAAAAGATGCTCGAAGCGTTCCGCACGGGCGAGGACATCCACGCCCGGACTGCTGCTGAAATCCACGGCGTGCCGATTGAAAAGGTGACGCCGGAGATGCGCCGCGACGCCAAGACCGTGAACTTCGGCATCATTTATGGGCTCGGGCCGGTTGGGCTGGCCGAGGGGAGCGGTATGAGCCGCGATGAAGCGCGCGCGTTCATCGAAAAGTACTTTGCGGTGTACGAGGGCGTGGCGAACTACCTGGAGGAGACGAAAGCGCTCGCCCACAAGCGCGGGTTTGTCGAGACGCTGTTTGGTCGCCGGCGCAAGCTGCCCGACATTCATTCGCGCCAGCCCATGGTGCGCGCCGGGGCCGAACGGATGGCCATCAATATGCCCGTCCAGGGCACACAAGCCGACGTCATCAAGATGGCCATGGTCGCGCTCGACCAGGGCCTGCCGGACGTGAGCGCAGGTACGCGCATGCTTCTGCAGGTGCACGATGAGCTCGTGTTCGAGGTGCCGGAGAAGGACACGAAGAAAGTGAGTGCCTACGTCAAAGAGGTGATGGAGGGCGTGCACAAATTCAAAACGCCAGTCGTTGTAGAAGTGCACACCGGCAGTAATTGGGACGAGGCGCACTGAGACCGCCAGAACGGGCGGGCTGTTCGCGACGGTTCACCCCCGCCAAAGGCGGGGCTTTCGCCGTCGCTCACCTTCGGCTCGGTCTTCGCTGCGCTCCTCGCTCGACGTATTGGCAATACGCCTCGCTCGGTGCTCGCTCCAGACCGTCGCATCCCGCCCCTTTCTGACGGTCTCTGAGCGTCGCAGGACGAGTTATTGCTCGGCCTCCGAATGACATCACTTGTTGTCTGTGCCCTGCGCCCTCACTCGCCCCACGCCCCAGAACCCACGCCCTCGAATATAGAATGAGGCCCGACGATGGGTAGTCGCCGGGCCACAGTGCGTGCATCTCTGGATCGACGAATCGTCCAGTAGACCGGCACTCGGGCCATGGTGTCGCAACGCGCGAGTTGTCCACCGCCTTCGAGTCGGGCGGTAACCACAGGACCGTTGCAGGCACTGCCCGCGTACCCTAACAGTGGGGTGTCGTTCCGTCAACACCCTTTACCCTTTCCCCTCAACCCCCTACCCTTCAAGCTGCGTATGCTCATCTACCTCCGCGGCGAAGACGACTACCGGTCCGAAGAGGCGCTCAAGGCACTGGTTGGGGCGTTCAAAGAGAAACACGATCCGCTGGGGATGAGCGTGACGGCCCTGGACGGGGAGGCGTTGACGCCTGACGACCTCGAACGCGCGCTCACGACTCAAGGGTTGCTCTCGGCAAAACGATTGGTGGTCATCCGCGACCTCGTGAAGAACAGGCGCAAAGAAACGCTCGATCACCTCGAAAAAGTCGTTGCAGCCAAGCGCATTCCGGCCGAGAACATCGTCATCGTATGGGAGCGGACTGCACCGGAGGCGGGCAAGCGGGTTCACGCGCTGTACACAACACTCACCGGACTGCCGCCGCGGAGCCCGCGGGCCAAAGGCAAAGACTACCAGCAGCGATTCGATGCGTTCGTCGGACAGCAGCTTGACCGCTGGGTGGACGCTGAAGCGGCGGCGCGCGACATCAGACTGGTGCCGGCAGCACGCGGACTCCTCGTCAGCCTGGCGGGTTCGTCGCTGCGGACCATTGCCAACGAGCTTGAGAAGCTGTCGCACTTCCGGCCGGGCAGCACCATGACCGAGGAAGACGTGAAGCAGTTCGTGCACGCGAACCTCGAAGCGGACATCTTCGATTTGACGGACACGATTGGCGCGCGGGATTTCCCCCGGGCAGCTGCCCTGCTCGAGCGACAGTTCCTCGCCGGCGCTGCGCCGCTCTACGTGCTCACCATGCTGACGCGCCACTTCCGCATTCTCCGGCAGGTCCAAGCCGCCGGCCCGGGACATCCTTCGACGCTCGCTCGTGAACTCAAACTCCACCCGTTCGTCGTGGGTAAGGCCGTGCGGCAGGGACAGAATTTCAGCACCGCCGAACTCGTCACCTTGTTCGACGACCTCGTTGCCCTGGACGCGAAACTCAAAAGCTCGTCGGCTGACCCCAAGGTGGAACTGACGCTGTTCGTGGAGCGGGCGTGCCGAACGGAGGCCAGTAGGATGGTAGGCGAGTAGGCAGATGGAAAAGAGGAAGAGAAGACAGGGAACTTCAACGTTCCTCCACCGCCCTACCAGCCTACTAGCCTACTTTTTACCCGCTTGCGTCAGCGTTTTCACGAGCCGGCTCTTCTTCCGCGCGACCGTGTTCGGCTTCACGATGCCTTGAGCAGCAGCCCGGTCAAAGGCTTTGATGGTTTTGGCGACCAAACCCTTGGCTTCGTCGAGTTTGCCGGCGGCAATCGCCCACCGGCTGTCATGGAGCAGTTGCCGGACGTTTTTCAACACGAGCAGATTGCGCGCGCGGTGGCGGGCGTTCTGGCGCAGGGCTTTGTGAGCGGCAGGGGTGTGAGGCACGGACGTAGCGAATGATGTAATGACGAATGAGGAATATCGAAGGGGCGCTCGGAGCATCAGTGTCGAGCTCGAGAAGCATAGCACGGCGTTCACAGCCTGGCAAGGCGTAGAGAAGTAATGGGACCAGCTTTGTGGCCGGTCCCGCGGTTGGTGTGGTCTCGGTCGAATGGTCCCGGGTGTCGGCGTCGGCACTGATGGCCGAAGGGGAGTTTCAAAACCCCCCAATCGCGATGCACGAGAGAGCTCGACCGGAGACTCGCTTCCAAGAATACCGCTCTGTGGAGCAATGCTCCGTCATCATCATAGCGCGATTTTGCGCGCTTGTCAATGTTTGGAGCGAAAAAGCGACGACTTGTAGCGCCTCGGGTAAAAGGGTTTCAGCCGGACAATCCGGCAGCGGACGCCATGACGGACGAGGTCGTCGGCCAGGGTGTCCGTGTACGCGGTCTGGTCATAGCCGAGGCAGATGATATCGGGCGCGATACGTTTTATGAAGGCGTACCGCGTGTCTGGATCGGTGCTCGCCAGCAGCACGCGAACGGCCAAGCCCGTGCGGCGGACTGCTGCAGCGCGACGGCGTTCGGACTGGGCTGGCCGTCGGCCTTTGATGCGCCGTACGTTCGCGTCGCGAGCGACGGCGACGACTAACTCATGCCCGCGTCGTTTGGCTTGCCGCAGGAACGACACGTGGCCGGGGTGGAGGAGATCGAAAGTGCCGAAGACGAGAATTCTACGATTGGGCATTGGAGGCAAATTGATTATCCAACTTTCCCCTGCTTCAACAGCTGAATCTGGTCACGGAGCAACGCGGCCTTCTCGAAGTCCAAATTCCGCGCGGCCAAATCCATTTGCCCGGTGAGCATGGTGATGAGGTGGGGGAGCTCGGTGGCTGGAATGTCTTTGGGAATTTCTGCGGCAACTTCTTCCTCGGCACGTTTGGCGCCGGACAGCCGGTCATCGCGCACGGCCTTCTGGATGCTCTTTGGCGTAATCCTGTGCGTGCGGTTGTACGCCAGCTGGAGCTGCCGCCGGCGCTCGACCTCCTTGATGGCGCGGCGCATCGAACCCGTGGTTTTATCCGCGTACATGATGATGTGGCCTTCAACGTGTCGGGCGGCGCGGCCCATGGTCTGGATGAGCGCCGTGTCCGAACGAAGGTAGCCTTCCTTGTCCGCGTCGAGGATGGCGACGAGCGACACCTCGGGCAGGTCGAGCCCTTCGCGGAGCAGGTTGATGCCAACGACGACATCGAAGACGCCCAGCCGCAGGTCGCGGAGAATTTCAATGCGCTTCATCGTTTCGACGTCGGCGTGAAGGTAATGGACCTTGATGCCCAAGTCTTCGAGGAAGTCCGAGAGCTCCTCGGCCATTTTCTTCGTGAGCGTCGTGACGAGAACGCGCTGGTGTTTCTTCACGCGCTGCCGGATTGCTTCGACCAAGTCGTCCACCTGGTGTTTGGTCGGTTTCACGTCAATGTCGGGGTCGAGCAGGCCGGTCGGCCTGATGATTTGCTCCACGATTTGCTTGGATCGGCCACGTTCATAGAGCGCAGGGGTGGCTGAAACGTAGATGACCTGGCGCAGCTTCTGGTCGAACTCGGCATAGGACAGCGGCCGGTTGTCGAGCGCCGAGGGCAAGCGGAAGCCGTACTGGATAAGGGTGCGCTTGCGCGACCGGTCGCCTTCGATCATCCCGCGGACCTGGGGAACGGTCATGTGCGACTCGTCCATGAAGAGCAACCAGTCGTCGGGCTGGTCCGCCGAAGCCTTGGCGGAGGCGGAGAAGTAGTCGAGGAGCGTGTACGGCGGCTCGCCGGCCTTACGCCCGTCAAAGAACCGTGAGTAGTTCTCAATGCCCTGGCAGTAGCCGGTGGTGGCGAGCATTTCGAGATCCTGCCGCGTCCGCTGCTCCAGCCGCTGGGCCTCGAGCAGCTTGTCGGCTTTCTTGAGCACGGCCAGCCGTTCCTCGAGCTCGGCGCGGATCTGTTTGATGATGCCGGGCAAGGAGTCGGCCGGCGCCAGGTGGTGGGTGGCCGGGTAGATGTCGATGGTCGTGGCGGTGCGCACCGCATCGCCCGTGAGTGAATCAACCACGTCAATCCGCTCGAGCCGCGTGTCGTCGAACCGCAGCCGCACGAGTTCCGACTCCGAGTCGATGGGAAAGATGTCGACGATTTCGCCCTTCACCCGGAATCGGCCGCGTTGCAGGTCAATGTCGTTGCGCTCGAACTGCAGCCCGGTGAGCGAATTGAAGAACTCGCGGCGGCTGACCGTACGCCCAACCTGCAACGTGATGCGCTCACGGGCGTACTCGGCTGGCGAGCCCAGGCCGTAAATGCAGGAAACGGATGCGACAATTAATACGTCGCGGCGCGACAGCAGCGCCTGGGTGGCGGCGTGGCGCAAGCGGTCGATCTCCTCGTTGATATCCGTTTCCTTTTCGATGTAGGTATCAGTCGTTGGCTGGTAGGCCTCGGGTTGGTAGTAGTCGTAGTACGAGACGAAGTAATGGACGGCGTTGTTCGGGAAGAATTCGCGGAACTCGGACGCCAGCTGCGCAGCCAGGGTCTTATTGTGACTGATGACCAGCGTTGGCCGCTGCACCTGCGCGACGACATTCGCCATCGTAAACGTCTTGCCCGAGCCCGTGATGCCCAAGAGCGTTTGGTCGCGGTAGCCTTTTCGCAAGCCCGCAACGAGCTCGACGATCGCCCGCGGCTGATCACCTTTCGGCTTCATCTTCGTCTGCAGGACAAACCGGCCCATGTCCTGGCAGTCTACCGTAGGCGCGATTTTTTCGGAATCGTGCTTTGACAATTCACCCGCAATGCGGGATGATGAGCTTGCTGACGCGCATTCCGCGGAGGAACATTATCGGCATGCCTCGAAGCAGAAAATCGTCCGATCGTTCACGGCGGACTATGCCCAAACCCCAGACGACCGTACAGACGATCCAGCAGACCCGGGTGTCCTACGCCGTTGGGGTGGTGATGTACGTGGCCGGCGTGACGGCCGTGCTCGTCGGGTTGGTGGCGGCAGCCGTCAGCCTGCCAGCGTTTCCGGCCGGCGTGCCCGAGGAGGAAGCGGTCGTATCCGTTGTTGCGACCTCGACGACGAACGCGCTCGGACTGACGTGGACCGCGCCCGGCGACGACGGCGCCACCGGCCGAGCGGCATCGTACGACATTCGGTACTCCACGGCGCCGATCACCGAGACGCATTTCGCGTCCGCAACCTCGGTCCCCAACCGCCCCAGCCCGCTTCCGGCTGGCCAGACCCAATCGCTGACCGTCGCCGGTCTGCAGCCGGGCACGACCTACTACTTTGCGCTCAAGACCGCTGACGAGGTCCCGAACTGGTCGGCCATCTCCAACATCGCCAGCGCCTCAACCGAAACGGTTGCCTGCGAGCCGAGTTGGTCGTGCACCGCCTGGTCGGCTTGCGCAAGCGGACTGGAAACGCGGACCTGCGTGGACAATGCCGTGTGCGGGACCGATGTCGGGCGGCCAGTCGGACAGCGGACGTGTTCTGCCCCTCCAGCGGCGGAGACGTGCACGCCCGACTGGTCCTGCACGGTCTGGTCGCCGTGTCAGGGTGAGGTTGAGGTGCGGACGTGCGTCGACCGCAACAACTGTGGGACTGATGACGAAAAGCCGGCCGAAGAGGCGCTCTGCGGCGAGGGCGGTCCAGGACCGAATGAAGATCTCTTAGTGTCCGTGCCGCGGCAACGGAGCCCAGCCCATATCCGCATCTTCGATCGCGAGCTCAACCTGCGCGATGAGTTTTTCGCTTTCTCCACCCGAGAGCGGACAGGCGGCAACATTGCCCTCGGCGACGTTGATGGTGATGGCGAACTCGAAGTTGTCGTCGGTTCTGGGTATGGGTCATCGCCGCTGTTCCGCGTGTTCAGTGTGAACGGCGAGCGCGAGGCGTCGGTGCGGCCGTGGTCGAGTCGGAACCGATTCGGGTTGCGTGTTGCCGCTGGCGACCTCGACGGCGATGGCGTGGATGAGATTATCGTATCGCCTGAACGGGGGGCTTCGAGCACCCTGCAGGTGTATGGATTCGATGCTGCGCGCGGACAGTACGAGCGCATGGCAACCGATCAGCTGTTTTCCTCGCGCTACCGGGAGGGCGTTAATGTTGCACTCGACGACTTTGACCGGGACGGCCGCGACGAGCTCGTGGTGGTCCGCGCACGAAAAATCGGGCCGACGGTTTTCCTTTATACGTATGATACGATGCGGAAGGAGTTTCGGCGCACGAAAGCCTTCAACGCATTTTCCTCGCACGATACGCAAGGGCTGTCGGTCGCGACGGGTGATGTCGACAACGACGGCGACGTGGAAATTGTGGTGGCGCGTGAGAAAGGGACGCAGCCGGTGGTTCGCGTGTTTGACGCGAACGGCAAACGCGAGTATCAATTTGCCGCTGCCTCGTCACGGTTCCGCGGCGGTGTGACCGTCGCCGCGCTCGACACGGATCTCGATGGACAGGACGAAATTGTCACGGCTGTCGCGTCGTCCGGCCCGGCCGGCGTGTTGGCCTTCTCCTTGCAAGACGATGGCCGGACGTTTGTCCGCGTCGACAACGTCACCGCGTACGGCAGCGGCGTTCGCTACGGCCTGCGCTTAGCAACCCCCTGACGTATGATTGGCGCGCTCCGCGGCACGGTCGCCGAGCACCTCGACCGCGCCCTCCTTCTCGACGTCCACGATGTCTTCTACCGCGTTGCCGTGACGCCAGCAACGTTGAGGCAGTGTACCGTTGACGCAATGGTGACGTTGTTCACGCACCTCCACCAGCGTGAGGAGGCGCCGGAGTTGTATGGCTTTGTGAGCGAGGAAGAGCGCTCGCTCTTCGCGCTGCTCATCTCCGTCAGTGGTGTTGGGCCGAGAGGGGCAATGTCGATTTTGGCGCTGGCGCCGGTGCGGGAACTGGAGCAGCATATTGCCACTGGCGACGCCGCGCTGCTGACGAAGGTGTCGGGCATCGGCAAGAAGACGGCCGAGCGGCTCGTCGTGGAGCTGAAGGAGAAACTGTCTGACCGTCTCGGGGGCCCGGCCGGTGAATCGCCGTCCGAGGTATTCGACGCCCTCCAGCGCCTGGGCTACTCGGCACGCGAAGCCCGGGAGGCCATCCGACACATCGACCGGTCGGGCAGCGTCTCCGACCAAGTCCGTGCCGCGCTCAAGGTGATGGGAAAGTAACGATGACCGTTGAGTCTTCCCCGGGCGAGCGAGCGTGGGAGGAATTTGTCGCGCGTCGGCCGCACGCGCCGCTGCTGCAGTCGTGGGCGTGGGGGGAGTTTCAGACCGCGGTTGGACGGCCAGCCAAGCGATTCTTGCTGTATCCCGACCGCAGTCAACCCACCACCCACCACCCACCACCCACCACCGCCAGTGCGGCGGTGCAGGCGCTGAAGCATCGGTATCCGCTCGGCTTCGAATCGTTCTACGTTCCGCATGGGCCGGTATTCGCTCATCCTGGGGCAGCGCAGGATCCCGGCGTGTGGCAATCAGTTCGTGATGCGATCGACGCCGCGGCAGGTCCGAAGACCGTCTTCGTTCGTACCGAACCAGCCGAGCCGATTGCTGACAGCCGATTGCTCGTTGCCGCGCGGCAGCGCCCGAGCGTGCAGCCGCGCCTCACGCACGTGCTCGATCTTGCTCCGGACGAAGGCGCGCTCCTGGCCGCGATGCGCCCGAAGACGCGCTACAATATCCGCCTGGCCGAGCGGCATGGGGTGAGGGTTCTTGAAGGCGGGTCTGAACTTTTCGAGCACTTGACTGCCCTCCTCACCGAAACAGCCCAACGCGAGGGCGTCCATTTCTTCTCTCCATCATATTTTCGTGCGCTTCTCCACACGCCAGGCCTCGATGCGCGACTGTACTGCGGCCGGGTGAGGGGCGCAGTCGTCACCGCCATCCTGGTCGTACGCTACGGCGACACCACCACGTACTTGCACGGCGGGTCATCGCGCCGTCACCGCGAAACCATGGCGCCCTTCCTTGTCCAGTGGTCGGCCATCCGTGCCGCGAAAGCTGCTGGTGCGCGTTTCTATGATTTTCATGGCGTCGCGCCTGCCGACGCGTTGCCGAATCACCCCTGGGCCGGCTTCTCACGGTTCAAGCGCGGCTTTGGCGGCGTTGACGTGGAGCGCGGCGGTGCGTACGATTGGGTGCGCATGCCAGTTTGGTATTGGTTGTATCGGCTGGGACAGCGAGCCGGACTGCGGTCGTAGATGCACAGTGACAAATGCCAAGTGATAAATTGCTGCACTCCGCGTAACTCGTCACTTGTCATTTGTCACTTGTCACTATGGTCTCCCGCGTCGTCATCATGGCCGCCGGCAAAGGCACCCGGATGAAACACTTGACTGCCGACCGGCCCAAACACTTGCTGCCGGTCAGTGGTCGGCCGTTCATCGAATATCTGTTGGAACGGCTGCAGGCCGCCGGGTTTCAAGAGCTCATCGTGGTGGTTGGGTATCACGCCGCTGCGTTTCGCGAGTGGGCGCGGACGGCTCCGTTTCGCGTGACGCTCGTTCATCAATCCATGGGCGCGGACGATCCCTACGGCACGGCCATCCCGGTTCTGACGGCCAAGGGGGCAACGCGCGGAGAGCCATTCGTCGTTGTTGGCGGCGATAACCTGTATTCTGTCCGTGACCTGAAAAAATTTATCCGCGATGATGGTTGGAACTACGCCGGCGGGCTCCATTCCAATCACCCAGAACGGTACGGCGTCTTCGTTCCTCGGCCGGACGGCACCTTGGAGCGCATCGTTGAAAAGCCGAGCGAGTTCGTCGGGGATGTCATCAACGCGCAGCTGTACGCGTTCCGCCCCGAGGTCTTTGAGGCGCTCGACACCATCGGTCAATCCCCGCGCGGTGAGTACGAGTTAACGGACGCCGTGACGATCTTGGCGGGGCAACACCAGGTGAAGATTGTTACGCTCGAGGATTTTTGGATTGACTTTGGCCGGCCGGAGGATATCCCGCGCCTTGAGGCAATGCTTGGGCGAGGGAATGGTCAGGTAGGCGAGTAGGCTGGTAGGCTCGTCGGAACGGCTGGCAACCATAGCTTGCTCTGCTACCCGCCTACTAGCCTACAAGGCTACAAAGCCTATCAACTCTCGATACTTTATGTACGACCAACCAACTGGTACCACTCCCGAAAAATACTACAACTTCTGTCCGCGCTGCGGTGCGCCGCTCGCACTCAAGTTCATGGAGGGGCGGCAGCGCATTGTCTGCACCAAAGGGGATTTCGTATTTTATCAGAATCCGCACGCTGCCACTGCCGCCCTGGTGGTGAACGGAGCGGGGGAGGTGCTGCTCGTGAAACGCAACGTGGAGCCGCGGAAGGGCGCTTGGGACGTGCCGGGCGGGTTCGTCGACTGGGGCGAGGACCCGGCGGAAGGCCTTGTGCGCGAGATGCGGGAGGAGCTCGGCGTCCGGTTCACGCCGGAGGCCCTCGTCGACGGCTACCACGACTGGTACGATAGCCAGAGGCTGGCCGTGTCCGTGGTCATCCTCTACTATGAGGGGACGATTGACGGCGAGCTGAAGCCGGCTGATGATGTGAGCGAGTTCCGTTGGTTCGCCCTTGACGCGCTGCCCGACGACCTTGCCTTCCCGCACGTCCGCGAAGCCTTGGCCGCGCTGGCCCGACGTCGGTTGCATACCTAACCCGCACCTCCTCCTTGTCCCCATAGCTTCCGCCTCCGCCCGAAGAGCTACGGCGGACCGGCCGAAACTCCAACCCGTGGAGGCCGGCAATGGATACCCGCCTCAGTTTTTGCCCTCGTAGCTCAACGGATACCCCGCACCTTTCCCCGCGTCCCCATAGCTCAATGGATAGAGCGCTAGCCTCCGGAGCTAGAAATAGAGGTTCGAATCCTCTTGGGGGCATGGAAAGGTGCGGGCGGACGGAGCTAGAAATCGAGGTTTCACCCTCCCGGTGATCACCCGTAGGGTGGCGAATCTCGAGCGGAGCGAAGACCAAGCCCCCGAGACCAGGCGAGTGGTGCTGGGCCCGTAGGGACGCGGAGAGGGTGCGGGGAGTTGCCAGGTGTTGGCCACCTGGAGTAGCGTGGGGGATGCGAGGTAGTGAGCTTATTAGCTGATTAGCTTCTTAGGACAGCAAGATACATCAACGAACCTAATAAGCTAACAAGCTAACTACCTAACAAGCTACCCCCTATGTCCGACAAACCCATTGGGCAGGTCACCCACTACTTCCCGAAGGTGGGTGTTGCGGTTGTGAAGCTTACGGCCGGCCTGAAAGTCGGGGACACGGTCAAGCTCGTCGGCCACGGCGCCGAGTTCGAGCAGACCGTGACCTCGATGCAGGTTGACCACGAGCCGGTCGAGAAAGGGAAGAAGGGGCACGAGGTCGCCATCAAGGTCGACCAGCCGGTCCACGAGAAGGCCGAACTGTTCAAGGCGTAGCCGCGCAGCAGCTACCAGCACAGTCGCTGAGCGACCTCACAGCTTTCAGCTTCCAGGAACAAGGATGCGTCCTGATTGCTGATCGCTGACAGCCGATGGCAGACAGCTGCTCCGCGGCGCTTGACGCTGCTGCGGTTTTGGCGTAGAGCAGGAGAACCAGTATCAAGGTTACCTGCTCTCGAACAACTGAATACGTACGGTGATGAGGAGTTGTCCAATGGGCGATGCTTTTGAGGAACTCTTGAACGAGCAGTCGCGGGCGTACATCTGCGGCTACCTCGGCCATTCGCAGGGAATCGTTCTCCCTGTCCAAAAGCGAGACGAGAGCCGAGAGGTACGCGTCAAGTGTCGGATCTGCAAGGAGGAAACCTGGTTGGAATTACCGGAAGATGGCTTCGCCAGGTTTCTGCAGGACCTCGCAGACGGGAAAATCATTTAGGATCAGGAGGAACGGCATGACCACCCAACACGTTGTCGCGCTCTTCATCGTCGCCGTTAGCCTCGGGTACGCGATTGGCGGCTACTTCGGTGATGAGCAACTCGGGACATTCATCGGGTTCATCTCCGCCGGCATCGTAACGCTCATTCGTCGGCGAGAGCGTCGTCGGCCGCGGATCGTCCGCTGGCCGTAACGAGCCAGGCGCCAAACGGTTTTGGGGCACCGGGTTGAACCGCGCGTTCGACCGAAGCCCCTTTTGTGTTGGGAGAGTAGGTGGGTAGGAAGGTAGGAGAGTAGGTTTGTAGCCAGCGATTAACCTGCCAGCCTACCTCCTACTTTCCGATCCTCACCCTTTACCCTCACCCCTCAACCCTGTACTCTAACCCTGCTATGTCCATCAGACGCGATGTGTACGGCTACTCCGTCCTCGGCGAAGATGATGTCGAGCCGGGCATTGATTTCCTCGACCACAGTCTCGAGTACTCCGAGGCCAAGCCGCTCATCGAGACAGCGCGGTACCGCGGGAAGATTGATTTTCAGGATACACAGCGCCGGAACTTCACCTTGAAGTACAACGGCAATGGCACGTACCGTGTCCTCAAGCGTCGGGAGTCCAAGGGTTTCTGGAGCGGGTGGTTCTAGTATGGTCATCGACCCGGAGTTCAACGTCCGCGAGAAAAAGTTCACCAAGCGATTGCTCTACGTGAACGTCCACCCTATCAATGGGGATGTGACCGCGATCACCTTTTTAAAAAATGCTGATCTCAAGTTCGTTGAGGGGCTCTTTTTCTTCGCCAAGCGCTACGGCTACACGACGTTTTCCTACGAGGGAAGCGGGTACGTCATCACGCGCAACCGCAACCTCACCTACACGGTCCGCGAGCTGCGGGAGGACGAGGATATCGTATCGGCAGGTGCGGGGATGCAGGTTGGTTAGCAGGGATATCGAATGAGGAATATGGAATGTGGGGTGCGAGCAAACATCCATTTCCGTCATCCCATATTCAATATTCCTCATTCCTGATTCCTTCGCATGTTGCGCCTCCTCCGTCGCCTCATTCCCAAGCCCCTCCTGCGCATCTACCATGCCATCCTGTCGTTGCTGGGCGCAGCGCTTTTTCGTTTTCCAAGCCGCAAACTCATCGTCATCGGCGTCACGGGCACCAAGGGAAAATCGACAGTCGCAAACCTCATTGAATACCTGTTGAGAAGCCAAGGACACGCGGTCGGGTTGGCCTCGACGCCGCTCTTGGCAATCGCCGGGAAGCGCTGGACGAATGAAGCCAAGATGACCATGCTCGGCCGGCTGGCCCTCCAACGGTTGCTGCGCCGCATGGTGCAGGCTGGCTGCCAGTACGTCGTCATCGAAATGACGTCCGAAGGGTTGGCCCAGCACCGGGCGCTGGGCATTGACGTCGACATCGCGGTGTTCACGAATCTGACGCCAGAACATCTTGAGTCGCACGGATCGTTTGCTGCGTATCGGGCGGCCAAAGGGAAGCTGTTCCGCACATTGTCCGGCCGCCGGAAGCAGGTTGCTGATCGCCGCATCCCCAAAATCTCCGTCATGAACGCTGATGATCCGCAGGTAAATTTCTATGCCAGCTTCCCGGCCGACGAACGGATTTTCTACCGGACGAGCGAGCGCGACACGGTTGATCTGGTGCCCCGAGCAACGGTGCTCACAGCCACGAACGTGAAGACCGAGCGCGACGGCGTCCGGTTCCGTATCGGCAAGCTCGCGTTCCGGCTGCCGTTCCTCGGGACGTTTTCAGCGTCGAATGCGCTGGCGGCCATGGCCGTGGCACAGACACAAGGCGTGACCCTGGAGGCGATGCGCACGCTGCTCGCAGCCGCACCCACCGTGCCAGGCCGTTTGGAGTTCATCAACCGTGGGCAACCATTTCATGTGGTGGTCGATTACGCGCATGAGCCAGTCAGCCTGGCGTCGTTCTACGATGCCATCGCCTCAACCAAACCCAAGCGTCTGCTGTGCGTGCTCGGCGCAACTGGTGGCGGTCGCGACCGCGGCAAACGGCCTATACTCGGACAGGTGGCAGCTGCACACTGCGACCTTGTCTACGTGACCGACGAAGACCCGTATGACGATGACCCGCGCCAGATTATGGAAGAGGTGGCCGCCGGCGCCATCCGGGCCGGGCTAGAACGCGGCCGGACGCTCCACGTGATTCCTGACCGGGCGGAGGCCATCCACCAGGCCGTCGCTGACGCCAAGCCGAGAGACGCTGTAGTCATCACCGGCAAGGGTAATGAACCGTGGATGGTCGTGAAAGGTGGCAAGAAGATTCCGTGGAACGATCGGCAGATTGCGAGAGACGCGATCAAAGCGGTTCTGTCGAATTCAGAAGTTCCCGGTGCGTAAGCAGGAGAATTCGGAAGCTGGAATAAGGAATTATGTCGGATGAGCTAATGTGCTTCGTGTTTCCTAGATTCCACATTCGATATTCCGCAACCCTGCAATTTTCTAGAGCCCATCCCAAAAATCGCTTTCGAGCCGAGGGACGGAATTTCGAGGCGAGGCGCGAGTCGGAGGACGAGGAATATTCGCTATATTGCGAGTCCGAGACGAAGCGTCGCAGCCCGAAATTCCGGGCCGCAGCGCCGG
>JACPUP010000054.1 GCA_016192205.1 Candidatus Kerfeldbacteria bacterium | reverse complement strand
CTCCGCGCCAAAGGCATGATTGAACGGCGCTTTGCCGGCGCGAAACTCAACGTCATTCCGGTGTTCGCGCGGCGGAAAAAGGGCGGGAGTGTGGAGTTTGAGAGAGTCGAGGAAAAGCGGAGAGGGAAATAGCACATGAGCCTTCGTTTGTTAGCTGGTTAGCTTTTTAGCACCCTAACAAGCTCATCTACTAAGAAGATTGCGCGCTTGGGACTCCCTTCGGAATCCGGGCGTTGCGCTGCTCATCGCCGGCCTCAAGGCCCGACCAGGCCTTCAAGCCGGGCAACCCACGACCCATCTCATAGTGCGCGTCCAATGCATCCATGAATGCCCTTCGCATCTACCGCCAACTCCTCAAACGCTACGGCCCCCAACACTGGTGGCCCATCACGGGCGTGGACGGCTCGCGCCAACCGCCTCCCAAACCCATGACCGAAGCAGCCGCGTTCGAAATCGCAATCGGCGCTATCCTCACCCAGAACACGAGCTGGCGGAACGTGGAGCACGCATTGGTAAAACTCAAACAGACCAAACGGCTGACACCGCGCGCGTTGCTCAACACGCCGCAAGCGCAGCTCGCCCAGCACGTCCGTCCCTCTGGCTACTACAACGAGAAAGCGAAGAAGCTCAAGGTGTTCGCTGCGTTCGTCGCGACGCGCGGTAAGGGCCGGCTGCTCTCGCTGGCGACCGAACCGACCATGGCGCTGCGCGACGAGCTGCTCGCCGTCCACGGTATCGGGCGCGAAACCGCTGACTCCATCCTCCTCTACGCGCTCGGCAAACCCATCTTCGTGATTGACGCCTACACCAAACGGCTGTGCGCGAGCAAGGGCGTGTTCTTTGATGCGTACGATGACTACCGGCAGTTCTTCGAGAGAGCACTCCCGCGGCGCGTGGTGCTGTATCAGGAGTTCCATGCGCTCATCGTGCGGTGGGGCGTGGACGAGCGAACAGGTACGCGTTGAGGGTGGAGGAGTACGGAGAGCGCTTGACCAAGCACATCCCCTCCATGTTCTACCCCTTCCTCGTGTCCTGTGCTATAATGAAATAAAGACAAACACGCATTAATCATAGTGACCATATGCGACACTCCATGAGAGGGATTCCGGTAACGCTGGCCGTCGCCGCTGTTTTCGCGTTCACCTTCTTGTTCCTCTTCAACGCTGGGAGCCGCGTTGACGCTGGCTCCCTGTCGTTCGGCGGAACGCTCTACACGCCGAATGGGAACGTCTACACGTCCGGCGGTTGGATAAACCTCTGCAGCAACAGCGGCTGCTGGGGTGGATCGGTGGACAGCAGCGGAAACTTTACGGTCACCGGGCTCGATCCCGCTCACTATACGATGGATGTCTCACTCTGGGGCGACGCCATTTACGCCAATCCCCAGAGCCGGTCCGTCACCATTACCGCGAGCATCACTGGATTCCGCGTTGACATCCCGACCACCGTCGTGGCCGGCACGCTCACAACCCCAGCCGGCACGGCCTCGAGCGGCTGCGTGAACGTCCGCGACGCGACCTCAACCATCAACCGTTGGCACTGCCCCGGGGACAACGGCCGGTTCCTCATCGGCGACCTCGGGGCTGGCACGTACATTGTCCAGGCCCAGCCGCACGACCCGTCGCCCCACGTCACCTCCGAGCGGACCATTACCGTGACGAACCCGGCCACGACGCTCGAGCTTGGCAACGTCGCCTTCGATGCGCCGTTCATTGTCGGGATCGTCGCGTTGCCGACTGGGACGCCCGTGCCGTGGAACGACGATTGGAACCTGCGGCTCCACGTGAGCGCTGACTTGTGGAACGACGATGGCACGATCAACCGGCATTCCGCTTTCGATCAAAACAGCAAGTTCAAATTCGGCCGCGTCCCAGCCGGCACCTACACGCTTCAGGTCAATGTCTGGGACACCGAACTCTACACGAGCTCACCGCGCCAGACCATCACGGTCCCGGCCGCCGGCCTCGATCTCACCGCCACGCCAACGCGACTGTCAACACCGCAGCTCGCCGGCACAGTCTTCCGACCAGACGGCGTCACGCCAGTGCAGGGCGTGTGGTTGAATCTTCATAACGACGACTGGACGCTCGACCAAGGCTCGAACACGGACCAGAACGGCAAGTACCGGATCGGCGGCTTGCCAGCCGGTACCTACAAACTCGAAGTCAACCCGCCGCAGAATATGACGGACGTGGTTCGGCCTGACCCCGAGACCGTGACCATCACCGGCGGGCTGACCACGAAGAACATCACCCTTTCCCAGGCCAGTAAATTCGTCTCGGGCACGGTCAGGAAATCCGACGGGACGCCAGTCTTCTGCGCGCGCGTCCAGGCGAATAGCCGCGGGGGCTTCGGCTGGGCTGACACGCGGACAAACACCGATGGCAGCTATGTGTTGACGCTCGCTCCGGGTTCGTGGAATCTCCGGGTCGAGCCGGATCGGAGTTTTGACTGCCCAACCGCCGACTGGCTGTTCACCGAGACCGAGGTCATCGTCGATTTCCCCAACACCACCGTCTCGCAGACGGAGAATGTGAGCTTTACGGTCATGAAGGCAACGGCCATTATCACCGGCACAGTCAAGAAAGAGAACGGCACGACTGTTTCGCGCGGGAACGTCAACGCGAACTCGCAGACGCAGGACGGCCGCAACCGTTGGTCGAATGCCCAGATCGGGGCGGACGGCACCTACACGCTCTACCTCGTGGGCGGCACGTACAACCTCGACGTCTGGATGCCGGAGAACCGGTTCTTCACCCGCAACCAGAAGGTCACGGTGGCGGACGACCAGACGGTCACGGCGAACTTCACGGTCAAGGAGAAGCGCGCGCACATCACCGGCCTGGTCACCGACAAGTCGGGCAAGCCGCTGCCAGGCATCTGGATCAACGGCAACCTCGACTGTGGCCCCGAGGGCTGCGCCGCCTGGAGCAACGTCCAGACGGATGCGTCCGGGAACTTTGACCTGGCCGCCACGCAAGGTCGCTGGAACATCCACTTCGACTCGGGCCGCGGCGCGGCCTACGTCTATGACGGTCCGCCGGTTGACATCTACGTGTCGACCGAGACGGCCACGGTGGGCGGGGCGAACTTCGTCCTCACGTACGCGGACGTCACCATCAGAGGGAATGTCGTTGCCACCGACGGCAGCCAGTTCGGCCAGTTCAACGGCTGGGCTTACTTCCGGCCGTCCACGGTAACAGCCGGCCAGTTCCACCGAGAGTACGGCGGCGGGATTGACCGCGGCACCTTCCAGTTCCGCGTGCCATCGTCGCTCTACTCGACCGGTGAGCTCGGCATTCACGTCCCGCCGAACAGCCAGTACTCGCCCGTGGGCGGTCAAACGGTGACCCTCATCGCCGATGCCACTGTCGAGCAGAATATCATCGTGCAGGCGAATGACGCGGCCATCTTCGGCCGGATCGTTGATGGCTCGGGCTTCCCGCTCCGGAGCTGCAACTTCCGCGGGGAGGTCTTTGCGAACACCGACAACTTCCGCTGGTACGGCACACAGATCAACCCGGACTGCACCTACGAATTGAGCCTGCTCGCTGGCGAGTACCACCTGGGCTACTCTATTGACCCATCGGCTGGATTCCTCAACCGGCCGCCGCAGGATGATCGGGTCATCGTCACGTCAGGCACGCGCACCCAAAAGGACCTCAAGGTTCTGGCCGGTGACGCCCGCATCAACGTCACCGTCCTCGAACCGAACGGCACGCCGGCCCGACACGTCTGGGTGTGGGCGGATAACCACGAGGAGATTGACGAGCTCCGGCAACAGGCCGAGGATCGTGAGCAGCCCGAGGTCTTCCAAGGCCCCGGGAACACCACGACGCCAGAGGAGGTCATTGCCTACTGCAAACAGAAGAAGAACCGGAAGGAGTGCGAGGAGTTCAAGCTGCCGCCGGGCTCCGAAGGGCCGGGTGGCTGCACGAATGCCCTCCAGTGCACCGAGTACTGTCTTGAACATGACGAGGAGTGCCGCGCTGCCTTTGCGGGCGAGTCGCTCCCGACGGCCCAGTCGTTCGTGCAGTCAACCTCCCAGCAGACGCGTCGCGCCGCCATCGCCAGCCTGACGCCGGTCAAAGCTGCGGACGAAGGGCCAGAACAGGATCCTTTCCTCGACCTCTACCTGAACACCGGCGCGGAGACGGATGACCGCGGCGTTGTCAGCCTGCCGGCCATCTCCAGCCACTGGTACACGGTCAACGCCGGCTTGCCACCAGAGAGCAATTTCATGCCGCCGAAACACGGTCAGGCCGACCTCCGGAACACGAAGACCGCCGATCTCACCCTCCAGCTCCGCGAGGCCGATGGGAAGATGCAGGGCTTCGTCACCTACAACGACGTCGCCATCCAGAATGGCTGGGTGAGTTGCTGGAGCGAGGACGGGAACTCGAACGGTGCGCCGGTCATTAACGGCAGCTACAGTCTCAACTACACGTTTGACTCGACCTACCACTGCAACGCGAACGCGAACGCCGGTTCGACGTTCCTCCACAGCCCGGAGAAAATCGTGGTCATCGGCCGCAAGAAGCTCACGACGAAGCACTTTGCACTCGGCAAAGCGAGTTTCGAGATCCCGTCGCCGGTCTCCGAGACGTTCGACGCCACCGCCTCACGCGTCATCACGCTCGGCGATGGCACGACCATCAACATCCCGGGCAACACGTTGGCGAGTTCCGGCAACGTCACCGTGAACGCTACCCCGACCATCAACATCCAGAGCCAGAAGACCGCGCAGCCCATCGGCTATGGCTACAACCTCGAGGCGTTCGACGAGAACAACACGTCCATCACGAGGTTCAACGGCAACATCACCATGTGCATGGTGTACAGCGATCTCCAGCTCGAGTTCGCTGGTGTGGATGAAGACTCGCTCGTGCCGAGTTACTGGGATGCGGCGACCGGCAGCTGGCGCCAGCCGCCGAACGCCACCCAGGACAAAGGCAACAACACTGTGTGCGTGACTTCGGACCACTTCTCCGCCTACGCAGTCGTCGGCACGAGCGGGAAGGGCTTTGGTCGAGCGCTCGTTCCGGTGAAGGTCAGCGTCGGGAAAGACAAGCTGACGGATGTTACCGTCGGTTCCGGCGACAGCCGGGTCACCATCACGCCGTTCAAGAAGCACAAGGGCAAGGTGCTCGTCGGCACGACGAACGTCGGCGGCTCGACCGGCCAGGTCGTGGTCGCGGTCCAGGGTTCGACGTCTCGCGACGCGACCCACGTCCGCATCTACGGCACTGACGGCAAGCTGCTGAAGAAACTCACGCCCTGGGGAGCGAAGTACCGTCGCGGTGTCCGCTCCCTGCACCTGGCTGATCTGACCCTCGACGCCAGCGACGACCTCGTGCTGACCCCGAGGACCGGCCAGACCGTCCGCGTCTACGAGGTGCGCGACCCCAAGCGGCAGTACACCGTCGCAGTGGCGGCGAGTAAGAAGATTATCACCCAGCCGCTCGACCTGCTCCGCAACGGTTCGGCCGAGCTCGTGACGAAGTCCGGTGATGAGCTGAAAACCTGGCGGTACAGCCGGAAGCAGCTCCGGGCCTTCGACTTCGATCCGCAGAAGCTCTTGGTCCGCGGCAATACGATTGAGCGGCAGGTGTTGACGCCGCGCATTGCCACCGTGCGGCCGACGAGCTTCCGCGTGAGCACGAAAAAGGTCACGATTACGATTACGGGTGAACACTTCGGTGAGGGATCGACCGTGTTGCTCGATCGGACGCAGCCGGCCGTCAAGGTGCGCGCCAGCGGCACGGACACGCTCAAGGTCACGTTTGACCGGTCGGAGTTGAAGAAGGGGAAGAAGTATGTGCTGACCGTGATTAATCCGGACGGGCAGAAGACGGATTATCAGTACCTCAAAACGAAATAGAGGAAAAGTCCCTATACCCTCGGCCCTTCCGTTGCTATAGTTTGGGCGATGGAAGGCCTTGGGCAACTCAATCAAGCTCAGCGGCGTGCCGTCACGCATGGCGACGGGCCACTCTTGATCGTGGCTGGGGCGGGCACGGGCAAGACCACGGTCATCACGCAGCGCGTGGCTTGGCTGGTCGTCGAGCAGGGACTGAAAACCGACAACGTGCTGGCGCTCACGTTCACGGACAAGGCCGCCGGCGAAATGGCCGACCGCGTGTCCGCGTTGTTGCCGTACGGGTACCTCGACCTGTGGGTGTCGACGTTCCACAGCTTCTGCGAACGCATCTTGAAAGAGCACGGTTTGGAAATCGGCCTGAACACGGACTTCGCGCTCTTCAACGAGACTGGCCAGTGGCGGCTCATCCGCCGGCACCTCGAGCGTTTTAGCCTCGATGTGTACCGGCCGCGCGGCAACCCGACCAAGTTCATCCGCGCGCTGGTCAAGCACTTCTCGCGCGCCAAGGACGAAGCGGTGACGCCCGAGCAGTACGTTGAGTACGCCCGCTCGCTCCAGCTCGATCGCGACAGCGACGCGTTTGTGAAGAAGGCCGCTGCAGACGATCAGGTCAGCGAGGTGCGCCGAATCCAAGAGGTCGCGAACGCCTACCACGTCTACCAGCAACTGCTCCACGAGCAGAACGCGCTCGACTTCGGCGACCTGTTGCTCGAGACGCTCCGGCTGTTTCGCGAGCGGGCCGACGTGCTCGGGCGGTACCGCGAGCAATTCCAGTCCATTCTCGTCGACGAGTTCCAGGACACGAACTGGGCGCAGTATGAGCTCATCAAACTGCTGGCCGCCCCACGCAACAACCTCACGGTGGTCGGTGACGATGACCAGTCCATCTACAAGTTCCGCGGTGCGTCCGTGTCGAACATCCTCGAGTTCAAGAAGGATTTCCCGAACTCGGCCGAAGTTGTGCTGACGGATAACTACCGCACGAAGCAGAACATTCTTGACTTCGCGTATCGGTTCATACAGCTGAATAATCCGGAGCGGCTGGAGTATAAGCTGGGCACAGGGCGCAAACCACAGGGCATGGGGCGGAGGGCACGGGGCGCAGGCGGCAGTTTTCGAACGGCTGTATCGAAAAAGTTAACAGCTGAACGGAAGGGGAACGGGACCATCGAACTACTCCACGCCGGGACGCAGGACGACGAAGCCGACCTCATCGCCGACACGATACTGCGATTGAAGGACAGTGCCGGTCGCACACCATCCAGCTGGTCAGATTTTGCCGTACTCGTGCGTGCCAACGACCACGCCCTGCCCGTGCTCGAGTCGTTCAAGCGCAAACGGATCCCGCACCAGTTCGTGGCCTCGCGCGGCTTGTTCCGCAAACCCGAGGTACTCGATGTCATGGCGTACCTAAAGCTGCTGGACGACTACCACGAGAGCCAGGCGCTGTACCGTGTCGCGCAACTGCCAACCTTCAACATTGCAACCGGCGACCTGATTGAGCTCGGGCACGCGGCCAAACGCGAGAGCCACTCCCTCTACGATACGTTCCGCCGCGTGGCCACGCTGAAACAGGTGAGCAACGAGGGCCGGCAAGGCGTGGAGAAACTCATGCGGCTCATCCAGCGCCACACCGATGCGGCCCGGCGCACGAGCGTCATGGAAGTCATCATGGCGTTCTTGGAAGACAGTGGACTCCTCGCCGACTACGAAAACCCGCAGAACGCCCGCGACTACGAGCGCACGAAAACGCTGCTGCAGTTCTTGACGCTCGTGCAGGATTTCCAACGCGGCAATGACGAGCCCACAGTCAAACGCTTCCTCGAAGACCTTGAGGGCCAGATCGAAGCTGGCGAGCAAGGCCGATTGGCCATCGATCTCGATGACACGCCAGACGCCGTACGCGTGCTGACCATCCACGCTGCCAAAGGCCTGGAGTTCCCGTTCGTGTTCGTGCCCCAGCTCGTGGACAAGCGGTTCCCGACCATTGAGCGGCCTGACCCCATCGCGCTGCCGAACGCGCTCGTCAACGAAATCTTGCCAGAAGGCGATGTCCACCTGCAGGAGGAGCGTCGGCTGTTCTACGTGGCGGCCACGCGCTGCCGCGATGGCCTGTACCTGTCGTGGGCACTTGACTACGGCGGGGTCACCAACAAAAAACCGTCTGCGTTCCTCTACGAGACCGGCCTGCTCGAAAAGCCGGTCAAGAAGCCGGCCGCCGCTCGCACGTTGCCGAAGACGACGGCCGAGAAACCAGCGCCGCCGCTTGAGCCTGCGCTCCAGCGCGTCGTGGACGAGGACGATTCGTTCAACTACTACAAGCTCCATTCCTACGAGCTCTGTCCCTGGCGTTACCGCTACGAGCACGTGCTGAAGGTCCCAGGCAAACTCACGGGCAACCTGTCGTTCGGCTCAACCATGCACAATACGTTGTTCGAGTTTTTCAAATTGTTGAAGCAGCGGGCCGAAGCAGAGCAGGGGAGTTTCTTTGGGCCAGGTGATGCCTCGCCCAAACGAAAGCTCCGTACCGACACAGATCTGGTGAGCGAAAAAGAGCTGCTCGACCTCTACGACCGGCTCTGGATCGGCGAGTGGTACGAGAGTGAGCAGCAGATGGAAGAGCGGCGCGCCGAAGGCCGTGAGGCGTTGAAACGGTTCTACGCTGCGCACCGCGGCGACTGGCCCATCCCCTGGAAGCTTGAGCAGAGGTTTACGGTCAAGCACGGACAGATTACACTTTTGGGGAAGATCGACCGGATTGACATCACCGACGAGTCCGGCGACAAACCTCGTGTCGCCATCATCGACTACAAGACCACGCGCTCGACCGCCACGAAGAAGCTGTTCAAGCAGTCCGAGCGCTACCAGCTGTTCCTCTACACGCTCGCGCTGCAGGACCCGCAGCTGTTTGACGTGCAGGTGGAGAAGTTGCAGTTCTCGTTCGTGCTCGACGGCACGACCGAGGAGTACGAGCCCAAGCGGCCAGACCTCGAGTCGGTCACCACCTGGGCTGATGGCATCATTGCCAAGATCAAAGCCGGCCAGTTCGCGGCTACGCCTGGGATGGTGTGTCGATCGTGTGACTTCCGGAACATCTGTCCGTATCGAGCAGAATAGGTTTTTGGTTCTGGGTGCAAGGTTTCTGGTTTTTTGGGGGTATTGACACGAAAGCGTTTTTCGACGCGGCGCTGCGTTCGGCCAGCGTGCCGTAGGCTACCACGCTGAAAAGCGCCAGGACGAGCGTTGCCGCCGTGAGGGCCGCGGTCAGCAGTACCCGACGTGTAAATACCCCCAAACGT
>JACPUP010000053.1 GCA_016192205.1 Candidatus Kerfeldbacteria bacterium | reverse complement strand
GTGCCCTCGCGCCCGACCGGATTTTCAAAAAAGAAAACAAACTGAGCAACGCCTCCGTCCGCTCCTCGCTCCAGCCCTTCGCATCTCATCCCATTCCAGCGGCCTTTCACTGGTCGACTCCGCCATCGCATCTCATCGCGTTTAGCGCGTTTCAGCTTGTCCGAATAATGAGCGAGCCGGCTTCGTAGAGAAGTCGGCTCGATTGAGATTTCGCTCTAGGTGAACATCTCGCGTTGGATAGTGCGGAGGCGGCGTCGGAGCGCGTTCCGCCTGGAGCGCGGCGTCGTCACGTCGAGTCCGACTGATGTCCAGCGGATGCGGCCATCGTCTGCGATGGTGCCCGCTGCCCAGACGCGCTCTCGGTTTTTCTGGATCGCTTCGTCGGCGGAGCCGGACGCCTGCATCTGGGCGACGATGGACGGATCCCGAAGGAAGAGCATGATCGCCAGCAGCGACCGGTGGTCGCTCGCGTCGCTGACGACTAGCTCGTCGTCCAGCGCGATGAACCGCTGCTCCTCGTCGTTCTCCAGCACCCACAGGGGTTCCGGCACGTCCTGGCAATCCCTGCAGCATATGACGCGGATTTTCATTTCACCCCCTGGATGGTAGAAGGAACATTCTTCGATGAGCCGGGGAACGGGGGTTCCTCGGCTCGGTAAGGAGCAAGCCCCGTGCTTGCTCCAGGCAACTACCAAGGGAGGACGTCGGATCGCTCCTCGGCGGTCGCCTCGAAACCGGCGCGGTAGGCTTGCGTGAGCAGCGCGCTCAGCAGATCAAGCACTGGCCGGCGGTCATTGTCGAGGATCGTATCGAGTCCCTGCATCCAGGACAATATCCCCAGTTGATCCTTGTCCAGCGTTACCGGGCGTATGCTGATGACTCGGACGCTGCCGATGCCCTCGAGCTTCGCCCGATCGTCGGTATCATCCAGGTAGCAGTACACGCCGGTTTCATCCTTCACGAGGACCAAATATCGCATCACTCACCTCCTCAAAGGGCATGGGTTACTGTCGCATTGAATTGCAACCGCAAAATGTAGCATAGGCCTTTTCCCCTGTCAAGGCTCGTCGCACTCATCGGGCCTGCGCAGCGGGCAAAAACCTTTTAGGGCATTTTGCCCGGCCCGGCAATCTTTGACACCTCCACCCCAGCAAGGTATCTTCAACATCAAACAAGCCAGATGGCTCGATACGAGGATTGTATGCCCGCCAGCCAGTACGCAACGAAGACAGAGCTTCGCGCCTTTGCGACCGACATCAAATCGGCAATCTTGAAGCTCCGCGACGATTTCCTGACTGAATTGAGGGATTTTCGGCAGCAGGTCGAAATCCGGTTCGCCGGGGTGGATAGCCGATTTGAGTCGGTGGAATATCGTTTCGGGAAACTTGAAACGGATATGGTGTCAGTGAAAGAGGACCTTGCCAAAGTGAAGATTGCGGTCTTGGATCTCGTTGGCACCGACCGTTCGCTCCACAACCTCGTGCGCGAATTGAAGACCCACGGCATTCCGATCGACGAGCGTAAGGTGTTTTGAACGAGAATCTAGATTGTAATCGTAGCATATTGTCAAATCGTCGGCGCGAACGCCGTGGTCTAGAATGTCTACGATCAGATGAGATGAAGAAGTCGCGTTAGTCGCTCAGCGGCCTCGTGCCGCGCCGTAATCCCGGTCGGGTGCCCTCGCCCGGCTGGATTTTCAAAAAAATAAACAAACCGACCAACGCCTCCGGCCGCGGAGGGTGAGTGACCCCGCCGTACGGCGGGGGAGCGAGTCCTGGAGCGTGCCGTACTGCACCCGTCGCACTACGGGGGATGGGGTACTGGCCTACCCCGCCGTAGGGCGGGGTGGCCGAAAAAGAAAATATGGTACGATACTGCATGGACTATGCAGTTATTTGGGTCGTTGCAGCACAAAGCCGCCAGGCACATCCTGGGAATTGTCGTTGGCCTTGCCTACGCCGTCGGCCTGCTCGTGTTACTCTTCAACATCCAAGGGCGAGTGACAATCGAATCGACTGACGCCTTCACCTACGCCGACACCGCACGGCAAATTGCTCACGGCGAGGGTTTCACCACTCGCGTCATCCAACCGGAGGTGGCTGCGGTCCAGATGCCGCAAACGACCTGGCCGCCTTTTTTTCCACTGCTCATCGCCGTGCCACTGTTCTTTGGCGTCGACCTTGGCCAAGCGCTCATGGGCACGAGCCAAGTATTCCTCGCGTTGTCGAGCGGCATTTTTGCATGGTATGTGGTGCGACGCTGGGGCTTGCTGCCGGCCGTGTTCTGGGCGGCATTCTCGCTCACCGCCGCGCCAATGCTCCATGTTGCCTCGCAGCCCATGACCGAAGCGCTGTTCATGGGGCTATCGTTGCTCGTCGCAGTGGCAACATTCGAACTACTGGAGCGCAGAGAAGGGGAGTCAGGTCGTCGTGGAGTCATTGTCCTCGCGGTTCTTCTCGGGCTGCTGTTAGCCGCTGTCGGTTGGACGCGGTACCTGGGGTTTGCGCTCGCGCCCGGCGTGTTTCTGGCGCTGCTGGTGTTCCGGCGGTTTACCCCGCTGGTTGTGACCGTGTTGACGTTCGTGCTCACGAGCGTGCCGCTGCTCTTTCGAAACTTCGTTCTGCACCGTGAGTTCACGAACGAGCGGTTCCCGACTGACCAGTCGTTCTTCCTGAACGTGCGCGACGCCATTGTCAACCTCATTGCCGACGGTCGGCACCATTTGCTCTGGCCTGTCATCCTGGCGGTTGGCGCTGTGGCTGTGCTCGCAATCGCCATCAAACTCAAGCAGCCGTTGGGCGAACGCTACCGTCAACGAGAGCTGCTCTTTGGCGCGCTGCTCGGCTGGCTGGGCATCGTGTACTTGGCTGGAATGGTTGTTGCGCGTTCGTTCGTCTTCTTCGATCGGCTCGTCACGCGTTTCATCGTTCCGGTCGAGTGGTTGTTGGTGGCGGCCGTCAGCCTCGGCGCCGCGGCCCTGATCGCTCGGACGCGCTGGCTCGCCTGGGCCGTGGCCGTTGTCGTGGCCGCTTTCGGCATTCGGTTCGTGCCGCATTTACACGAGCCGCCCACGGAGCCGCGCTTGCCAATTTCAGGGGTCAACATTGCTTGGGCAGCGTCGAATACCGAGTCTGACTCGCTCATCTTGTCCAATCACGCGCATGCCTACAATTTCTTTCTTGGCCGGACGGTCGTCGCGCTCCGAGCCCACCGCGAGCCCGAGTCGGTGAACGAACTACTGGCATGGAAAGAGCGCTGGGGAAACACATTCTCCAACGTGTACCTCGTGCTCCAGCGCAAGCTGTCAGGCGAGCGCCACACCCAGTTCATCGTAGATCTCTCATTCGAACGCAACATTCCTGACGCACTCGAACACCTTGAGGGCACGCCAACCAGGCTTGAGGTCTACCGGATTCGTTGAAAATCGGTGGAAAACAGGGGCTTGCCAAATCCCAGGCCAGGGGCTAGAATAACGCTAGATGCAGTCCAGAGGCGCCCCGCCAGGGCGTTTTTGAGGACGAAGTGCGGGCTTTTCATCCACTACGCCCTACGCCCCAGAACCTACGCCCTCATATATACATATGGCAAACCGCCTCACCCGTTACATTGGAGAGTCCCGCGAAGAACTCCGTAAGGTCGTCTGGCCCACGCGGCGCGAGACCACGAGCCACACGTTCATGGTGATTGCCATTTCATTGGCCGTGGCCGCGTTCTTGGGCTTGGTCGACTTCGTCCTCAACTCCCTGTTCGAGAACTTCCTCATTTAACATGCCGAAGCAAACCCAACAACTCGGCCGGCGCTGGTACGTCCTCCACACCTACTCGGGCTACGAGGAGAACGTTGCGCGCAACCTGCGTCAGCGTATCGAATCGATGGACATGGAGGACAAGATCTTCACCGTCCTCATCCCGACCGAGAAGAAAATCAAAATTAAGAACGGCAAGCGCCGGATCGTGACCGAGAAAATTTTCCCGGGGTACGTGCTCGTGGAGATGATTGTGACCGACGACTCATGGTACGTCGTGCGCAACACGCCGAACGTCACCGGCTTCGTCGGCTCCGGCACGACCCCGACCCCGATTTCCGACGAGGAGGTCAAGGGCTTGCAGAAGCGCATGGGCGTCGAGGAGCCGAAGTACAAGATTGACGTCACGGTCAGCACGCCGGTGAAGATTACCGACGGGCCGTTCAAGGAATTCGAGGGCAAGGTCTCGGAGGTTGACGAAGCCCGTGGAAAGGTTAAAGTACTCGTCTCGATGTTCGGCCGTGAGACGCCGGTCGAGCTCGACTTCCTCCAGATCAAGAAGCTCTAACTATGGCCAAAAAGGTCAAGACCATCATCAAGCTCCAGATCCCGGGTGGGCACGCCACGCCAGCGCCGCCTGTCGGCACGGCTTTGGGACCGCACGGCGTGAACATCGCCGAGTTCGTGAAGAAGTTCAACGACGCGTCCAAGGATCGCGATGGCGAGATTACGCCGTGTGAGCTGACCGTCTTCGAAGACCGGACCTACGCGTTCATCCTCAAAACCCCGCCGGCATCCGTGCTCCTCAAGAAAGCTGCTGGCCTGGAAAAGGGGAGCGGTGATTCACTGCGCAACAAAGTCGGCACAGTAACCACAGCGCAGATTCAAGAGATTGCCGAGAAGAAAATGCCGGACTTGAATGCGAAAGACCTCGCCGGCGCCATGCGTATTATTGAGGGTACTGCCCGGAACATGGGCATTACCGTGGAAGGATAACCTATGGAAGCGGTTGGTTTCGTCTTTGGGCTCATTCCCATCGTCGGCATTGCCATCCTGGCGTTCTTCGTTATCGGGTTCAACAACGACGCCAAGCAGGGCGGCCGCGGCAAAGGCCTGTTCAGCGCTTTTACTTACAGCGTGGCCGTGGTTGGACTCGGTTTGCTCGTTGGCAGCGCCATCGTGTTGGTGAGTCTGGGTTTGAAGTCAACCGTTCTGCCGCAAGCCGATTACTTTTTCTCCTCGCCACCGGAGCTTTTTCTCATGGAAGATGATGGAGGCCCAAAAGTCACAGTATCCGAATGCACGGATACCTGCACGTTTACCACCGCCGATAAGAATAACATTCGAACCTGGCTCAATTCATATGATCAGTGGCGCCTGACGAACCGGTCCGGCTCCACCAATCTCCGGGGCGAGCTCGCGTCAGCCTTGGCGTTCTTCATTGTGGCTGCGCCGTTGTTCTTTACCTTCTTCCGGATGCTCCAGCGCGAAGCAGCGCGCGGCCAAGCCATCCAAGGCATGCGGTCGTTCTACTTCTACGGCATCTCGGTCATTGGCATCAT
>JACPUP010000052.1 GCA_016192205.1 Candidatus Kerfeldbacteria bacterium | reverse complement strand
CGGCCGGGAACGCCCCGCTCGGCATCCAGGCCAGGGTGGTCTAGCCAATCCTGCGATTGCCGCAGGCCGTGACCCCAGGTCATGCCTTCTTGATATTCAGATGGTCCAGCGCCCACCCATCACTTCCGCTCCCGCGCAAACCCGATGCGTTTGTTCGGTGCGGTCATTGCGATGAAGTGTGTCAGGGCGCGGCCAACAGCTCGCCCGCTTCGACTGTCTCTAAAACTTTCTCTCCCTGCCGACAATCACCTTCAGCCGCTTGCTACTCGCCTCGACCGTCACCGGCGTTTTGACGACCGTCTGGCCGTCGAGGGTCATGGCGAGCGGCTGCTCGGACGTAATGGTCATCTTCTTGAACGGGAACACGCTCTCGCGCGCTTCGGCCCGGCCAAAGCTCCAGAACCCTTTCCGCGGCGCGCCAATGACCGCTTCGAGCACGCCGTCGTGCGGGTCGTGCGTTCCGGTTTCGTCCCGTCCTAAGTTGCAGACGCGCATGGGCTCGGCCGCGGCCAAGGACACCCGATACCTGCCATCGCACTCGAGGGCGTACCGGCTCTCGGGCACGTCGAGCGACATCAAAAAATACCGGTCGCCGACCTTGCCCAAATCCACCTGCACTTTCACGCGGCGCGCCAAAATCTCCACAGCAGCTGCGCCATGCGGGATCCCCAAAAACTCCGCAATGGCCTGGTGCGGCCCAATGGGGATGAGCCCGAACGGCACCCCGTGCTGGGCGACGATCGACACCATCTTGCTGACGGTGCGGTCGTCGCCCACGACCACAATCGTGTCGGCCCCACGCCGAACGGCCTCGTCGATGACTTCGACGACGCTTTTGAGCACGGTGAGTTTTTCCATGCGGCCGTGAATGCCAATTTCGGTCAGCCGCGCTTCCACGCGGTTCAACTCCGGTTCAAACTTCTTGGAAACGACGAAGTCGTCGACGAGGTAGAAGTGCATGGGCTACTTTCCGTCTTGGGATTTCTGATTCTTCTTGCCCGTCACTGGTCTCTCGGCCTCGAGCGGCTCGAGCGGCAGCGCGTCCTTGCCGGCCATCGTCACTTTGCCGTGGAGCACTGCGCCCTCGGCCACGACGAGCGTGGCGGTTTCGATGTTGCCGAGCACCTTGCCGGTGGCGGTCAGCTCGAGCCGGCCGCGGGCTTTGACATTGCCGCGGATTTCACCGGAGACGAATACGTCTGATGCCTCTACATCCGCCTTGACGCGGGCCTGCTCGCCGACCCGCAGACTCTTCTGGGTCTTGAGCGTACCGGACAATTGACCCTCAACCACGACGTCGCCGGCGCCTTGGAAGTTGCCCTCGACCTGGACGGTCGGTCCAATGATGGTCTCGGTCTCGCCTGTGCGTTTGTCCCGATTGTCGAACATAGCCATAAGAAAGTCGCTCTCTCGTTAATGCGCCTGCATTCTGGCAGCGGCGGGCGGGTGTGTCAAATCGGGACGGTCACTCGTTTGAACACAAAAAGTGCCCAGCACTGCTGGATACCCTTCTCTTTTTATCCTCCCAGACTACTTCGGTATCGTTAACTTCCACCCAGGCAGGATGAGCGACGGGTTGGAAGCCAGTGACGGGAACGCGTCCTTGTTGGCGTCAACGAGATCGGGGTAGCGCGCGCCGTTGCCGTAGAACTTCTGGGCAATCTTCCAGAGCGAATCGCCGCCCAGGACGACGTACTCCAGGGCTTTCGCGAGCATTTGCTCGAGCGCGCCGTCCTCGTCGATGGTCACGGTGGCAGCCGTCTTTTCCTTCGACGGCTTGTTGTTCTCGTCGTACGATACGACTTTCACGGTGTGGTCGCCTGGACCGTAGGTCGAGAGGTCCACGCTGACGGAGAACGTCGTGGTCGACTTGCTGCTTGTGGGCGCAGTGAACGTCTTCACCTCTTTGCCGTCGATGATGAGGCCGAGCGTGGCGCCGGACGGCGCAACGCCGGTGACGGTAATCGTTGAACCGTCGTTGTGCACAACGGCGCCCGTCACGGTCGGCGCGAGCGAGGGAGACACGACCGTCACGTCCACGGCCTCGCTCACCGGCGAGTCATTCCCCTCGGTCTGGCCGGCAACCGTGCTGGTGCCCTTGACGGTGATGGCGTGGCTGCCGTTGTCGAGCGACTTCGTCACCGTAAAGCTGAAATCGCCGGTGCCGGTCGAGGTGGTCCGGGCTGTGGTTGTGGCCTCCTCGACCCCATCGATGTACAGCGTGACCGTCTGACCTGAAGACGCCAGGCCGATGACCTTGAACGGGTGCCCTTTGACGACTTGGGTGCTCGCCGTCGGCCGCAGAACGGTTGGCGTGACGGCCATGGTCAGGAAGGTCGCGTCGGCGTCGTTCGTGGACGTGTTGCCGACCGACAGCACCTCGTAGTGGTACGCCGCATCGGCCTCGAGGTCAGTCAGGATCGCTGCGTGCTCCAAGACCCGCGTGGCGTTGTAATACTCCAGGCCGTACGCCGTGGTTTTGCCGTAGCGAACTTTCGTGTCAGCCAGGTGGTTGGTCGTCCAGGTGATTTTGATGGACTTGGAAGACAGCCGCGTTGACTGCACGTTCGTGATAACGGTGTTGCCGAGCGTGGTGAAGGTCTGGTCGGCCGACACGTAGGTTTGACCGGTGCTGTCCGTGCCGGTGACGCGGTAGTGGTACGACGTAGCCAGCTGCAGGTTGCTCAAGGCGACTTGGTGGGTGGTGCGTGTGCCAGTAACTGATGCGGTCGAACCGTAGCTCGTTGTGGTTCCGTACTGCACCGAAGATGTGGCGGCAATGTTCGTTGACCAGAGGATGATGGCGCTCGTGGTTGTGATGGTGGAGGCCTGAATCCCTGACGCAACAGCTGTGGCTGGTGTGGTAAACGAACCAGAGGCTGAAGAGGCGCCGAGCGTATTCACCCCACCCGGGTCAATGGCCGCCGCACGCCAGTAGTAAGTGGTGCTGCCGGCAAGCGCAGTCGGCAACGTGAAGCTGGCGGTCGCGCCCGACGCGTAGGCCGTGCTCGACTGGGCGTTTTGGCCTGACCAGCCCGTCTGCGACGTGGCCTGGTCGTACGTACGGAGGTTCGTTGAGTTGAAGGTGTTGACCGTGTCGATGTCCAACCGGTAGCGGACGTAGTCACTCTCGTCGTCCGTGGCACTCACGGTGAGCGTTGGCGTGACGGTCGAGGTGGTGGCGCCGCTGGCCGGTGCGGTGAGCGTGGCTTGGTTCGGCTTGCGGTTGCCGTTGATGGTCACGGTGTCGAGCTGGACGAGCTGGGTGCCGTCCGAGCGGAGGAAGGCCTGGTAGAGGAGCTGGCGCGAGCCGGCCGGAAAGGTCGTGGCGTTCGTGTTCACTTCGCTGGCGGTGTTCGACTGGGCGTAGGTGCCGTTACTGTTCACCCAGGCCACGCCGTTTTGGTATTTCCAGGTCGTGCCGCCGTCGTTGGACAGCACGTAGCGAATCGAGCCGCCGTTCAGCGTCGAGGTCTCGGTGAACGAATCGAGGCGATCAAAGGTGACCGCGCTCACCGGTTGAACCGTCGGGTCGTCGTTCGGGTACGTCGTCTCCTCGCTGCCGAGCGCGAGAGACTCATTGAGGTACTGCCACCCTTTCATGTCGTCGAACGTCGCCGTCGCATTAAAATTATAGACCGTGGGATTGACCGTGGCCGGACAATTGGAGGCATTGAGATTATCCCGTCCGACCCCGGCTTCGTTGTACTTGGCGCCGGCGACCCAGGCTGCGCCGGTGGCCCAGTCGGCGTCGCAGGTCGGGTCGCCGCTGTAGAGATGCCGAACGGTATAGAGGTAGTCGGTATTCTGGGAGATGGTCACGGTGCCCACGCCGGTATTGTCAATCCACGAGCCCCCATCCTTCCACAATTCAACATCGCCCGAAGCGGCCGTCGTCATTCGCCAGCCCAGGGTCGGGGCGCTATCATTCGCGCTCATGTTGCTCACCCCGAGCCCGGTGGCGTTGCTGGCGGAAGTGCGCTGGGCAATGGTCTCAAAATACCAGCTCTTGGTGGTATCGAAATTGCCATCCTTGAAGGCTGCCCGTTCGTCGCTCGTATTCGTGGAACCGTGCGACAAGCGGTTCAGTCCGCTGTTCCATGACCAGCGCGTCGAATTGATTTCCACCCAGGTGGGCGTGCCGCCGAACACGTCGGTCGAGAACGGCTCGTAGTACTGGTAGACATTCGCCGGATTGTTCGGACCGGCCGTCGCGCCTGCATACCCATAGTAGAGGTAGTAGCCGCTGTCCGAGCCCGAAGCGCTGACGGCGGCCTGCGCCTTGAAGCGAATGTCATTCTGGCTGGCACCGCTGTTCAGCGTTTCGTTGAGACCGTTCGCCAGGTAGTCGCGGTCAATATTCGCGTTCGTTGAACCGTTCCAGTACACCACGCGCAGGTCGTCCTGATCCGCCTGGACCTTGCCGGCAGTGACCAGGGCCGCAACATCGGTCTTGAGGGTGATGGTGTTGCTCGTGGCGATCGCCGTCGAACCGGCGGTGACGGTCATGCGCTTGCGGTACGCGTAGCTCGTATTCCACCAGTCCGGCGTGCGAGCGAGCTGCGCCTGGCCGCCGGTGACTTTGATTTTATTCGCGGTCACCGAATAGTCGCCGGCTGTATCAAATGTCCAGCTGTTGGAAAATGCCAACGCTGCCTGGGGCTTGAGGAACGGCAGCAGGCCGAACTGGACGAGGAGACCGATAACGAGGACTGCGGAAATGGAAATGCGACCGACGCGCGCGGTTCGAGACGGAATGGAATATTGCGTTTCCCTATCCATGCGCAATTGCTGTTTTATGCTTTGTTTTTTCTTCGATGCTGAACGTATTGTAGCATACTTTTGATTCTTTTGCAAGTGCTAGCGGGCAGCTTGGAGCTCGCGCGACTCGTTCCCCGCCGGCAGGATGCTCGAGTAGCGCTTTTGGTATTTGATGGTGTTGGTCGTCTGGTTGAGGCCGTATACGTAGACGCGCCGGTAGCGACCGCTGGCGAGGGTGACAGCGATTTCGTCGCGGCCATCGTTGTCGCGATCAACAGCAGCGACGATGAGACCACGAGCGGTTTTGGAAGAGATGGGTTTGAACTGGTACAACCGTTTCCCGTTCGCATTGAAGACTGCCGCGTACGAACTGTAGAACCGTCCGCGGCCGGCGATGATCTCGAGCGTGCCGTCGCCATCAATATCGCCGGTTGAAAGCGAGGTGAGAGGATAACCGCTGCGTCCATAGCGTTTGTTCCCACCGAAAAAATTGAACGTCCGGACGTGCTCCCAGCGTTCCTCGACGGACACGTAGCGATAGAGGAAGATGTTAGGTCGCGCCCGACCCCAGGGCGCCAGGACGAGCTCGGCACTGCCGTCCCCGTCCAAATCGCCGAGGGTCATTTCAATGCCTCCTTTCCAGCCGGGGAACGGGACGAACGAAGACCACTCGACGAATGCGTCGGTGGCCGCATCATACCTGAAGGTGACAATTTCGCCCTCAACGCCGCGATCGGGCACGGCGAGAATCTCGCGAACCGAATCGCCGTCCACGTCGCCGACGGTCACGCGCACGCCGCGACGCATGGACTCGGCAAACGGCGCGAACTCATGCGTTCGCACGCCTTTCCAGTTGAACACGCGGATGCGCGGCCGCGACTTCGGGCCCGAACCGGCCACATACTCGGTGAGGTCGTCGCCGGTCACGTCGCCGGCCGCGATGGATGCGGTGCCGGTGGAGGCCGGGAACGGTTTGAAACTCACCACCGCGGTCCCATCGGGCCGGAACACGGTCGTCTCGTGCCGCGACGATGCGGGCAACGCAATGAGCAGCTCCTCGGCTGGCACCACGCACTGACGGTTTGTTTCTGGTTTGCTCGCGGTCGTGCCGCAGCTGTTGGCGTCCGTGCACGAGCGCGTCTGCGTGCCGCTGGTGCAGGCGGACCAATCGCCGCAGGTCCAGGATTCGGTGCAGCTCGCGGCAGTGCAGGTTTGGCTCGTGGCAGGTTTCTTGGTCGTGGTGCCGCAGCTGTTGGCGTCCGTGCACGAGCGCGTCTGCGTGCCGCTGGTGCAGGCGGACCAATCGCCGCAGGTCCAGGATTCGACGCACGGGCAGACGCCGCCTTCGTCCACAGAGCCATCGCAGTCGTTGTCGATGGAGTCGCAGATTTCCGTGGCGCCGGTGTAGGCGGCGCGCTGGTTATCGTTGCAGTCGAGCGCTTGGTAGGTGCAGTTGTTCAACCCCTGCACGCCGTAGCCATCGCCGTCGCCGTCGCTGCAGGCCGCGCAGTAGAGGTTCTCGTCGGCCGCGCCCGAGCAGTTGTTGTCCGTGTTGTCGCTGCAGAGTTCCGCCTGGCCGGGGTTGATGGATGAGCTCGCGATGCGGCAGGAGAGGTTGGTCAATTTCGAGGAGCCGAACGTCCCATTGCTGTTCCAGGTCGCCCGATGGAGTTGGAGGTCGCGCTTGTGGTCGCCTAGACTGTACTGGGTGTACTGGGCGCTGTTCGCGTTCGAAATGCTCTGCGACAGTATCCAGGTGTCGTTAGACATGACGACGACTTCCGTGGCGTTGACCCCGGGCAGCGGCGTGTACCCCTGGTAGGCCCAGTTGCTGCTCCCGCTCGCATCCGCATTCAACGTGGTCGAGGTCGCGTACTGCTGTTGCGTTCGTGCATTCGCCGTGCCCTCGGCATTCTCGGTGTCGTTGTAGTCATTGAACCAAAGATAGTAGGTGCCAGCGTGCTGCGTGATGAAGGGATTTTCGGAAATGCCTCCGGTGGTTTGCGCGCCCGTGCCCCCACTATAGCGACACGTGGCCCTGACGAAGCCCTGCCCGGTCCAGGTGGTGAGGTTCGTCGACGTCGCCACGTTGATTCCCTGGAGGTCGCCGCCGCAACCGGTCTGCACGCCGTGCATGCGGGCGGTCGCGACCATCACCCATCGGCTATTGGCTGCATCCCAGAGGACCATCGGATCACGGCACTGGGCATCGTACGCGCCGCCATCATCCCACGTGGTCCAGGTCTGGTTGCACTCGTAGACGCAGCCATCGCCAGCCGGGGATGAACACACGCGCGGGTCTGGGAGTTTCGTCCAGGTGTAGAGGTCGGTTGACGTAGCTACTCCGATCCGCTGCTTTGCGTTCGGGTCACTGCCAGCGCCGGTCACGCCGGCGTAGAACATGTAGTAGGTGTTCCCGCTCTTGACGATGTACGGCGCCCAGATGCCGTAGCTGTCGAACTTTCCGGCGGTCGGCGCCAGCGCGTACTTCCAAGCGTCACTAGTGGTGAAATTCAAGAAATCCGTGGTTGTGTGGTGCTCGATCCGGTGGTTGCCGGCGACGGTGTCCTGGAAGAACAGGTGCCAGACGCCGTCCTTCTCCACCCAGGTGTGGTCAGCGATGTCCATGGGCAAATTGATGATTCGCGGGGCGGCGGTGGAGTCACAGCCCGAGACGTTGTCCTTGAAATAGGAGTGAACTTCGTCGTAACAATCACCACCGCCCTGGGCCGTGCCGGCGTAGCCATCGCCGTCATCATCGCCGCTGACCTGGGCAATGAGTTCGCGGAGGAGGTTGCTTTGGACCGCTAACTGCTGACCCCAGCCCAAGAGCCGGTCACCGTTGGGCGCGCCGACGACGAACGCAAAAACCACCGTTCCCAACACCACCACGAGGCCATGGTGAAGGCCGGTGGTGAGGTGTCTGGTGATGGGTGGTTTGGGGTTTATTTTTTCCACGATGGTTGGTAGGCCGCTACAGTTTTTTGGCGATTTCTATCTGTCCATCCGAAATCCATTGGAAGACTCGACGCCTGCGGCAGACGTTTCCTTCGTTGACGCGGCCATCGCAGTTGTTGTCGATGGTATCGCAGATCTCGGTCACGCCTGGATTGATGGATGGATTGGCGTCGTTGCAGTCAAGAGCGGGCTGGCTGCACGACAACGTACCGCTCGTGCCATACCCGTCGCCGTCTGCATCCGCGCATACGCCGACGCACATCGGCTCATCGACCCCGGCGTCGCAATCATTGTCGACGGAATCCCCGCACTGTTCCGGCACGCCGGGGTTGATGGCAGCGCTCGGCACGCGGCAGGCGAGGTCGGTGTTGTTCTCCGTCGTGTACGTGCCATCGCCGTTCCACTCAATGCGCTTCACACGCAGGTTGCGGCGCTGCTCGGGCCAGGCGCCCGAGTAACCGCTCATGATGCTCTGGGTGAGGATCCACGTGTCTCCGGAGAGCACCTGCACCTCGGACCCGTTCACACCCGGGTCAGGCGTGTAGCCGCGGTAGGTCCAGTTGGCGCTGCCCGTTGGGTCAGCGTCAAGGGTTGTGGACGTCGCGTACTGGACGGCCGTGCGCGGGTTCGTCGTATACCAGAAATCCTCGGTGTCCCAGTAGTCAGTCCAGGAGAGGTAAAAGGTGCCATCGTGCGCTGTGACGAACGGGTTCTCGGCCACGCCGCCCGTGAGCTGGCCCAAAACGCCCGTGCTGACTCGCGCCGAGGCCTCAATGTAGCCGGTGCCGGTCCAGTTCAACAGGTCAGTTGAGGTCGCCACGGCAACGGCTTGGGTGGAGGCGTTGTGTCGAGTCGTCGCGAACAACACCCACCGGCCGTTCGCCTCGTCGCGGACGACCATGGGGTCGCGGCACTGGTTGTCGAAATCCCCGCCGTCGCCCCAGGTCGTCCAGGGTTCGTCGCACTCGTAGACGCAGCCGTCGCCATTGGGGTCAGAACAGTTATTCACCGGCGCGCGCGTCCAGGTGACGAGGTCCGTGGACGTGGCCAGGCCGATGCGCTGGTACTGGTCTGCTTCACCCAAGCGAAGGTCGACACCCGTGTAGAACAGGTAGTACACACCCGCGTGTTCGATGACGTACGGCGCCCAGATGGATGAGTGATCCCACGCGCCTGGGTTTGGACCGAAAACAGTGGTCGGGGCAGAGAGCGTCCGGAGGTCCGTGCTCGTGTATCGGTAGATGACCGTATTGCTGATGGTGCAACAGGACGAATAGAGGTGGTAGGTGGTCCCGTCTGCCACCCAGGCGTGGTCGACGATGTCGTACTGGCCGTTCAGGTAGACCGGCGGTTGGCCGTCGTCGCACTCGGGCGTACCGTTCATGAAGACCGCGTGCGTCTGGTCCACGCAGTCGTCACCGCCCTGGAGAACGCCGACGTACCCGTCCGTATCGATGTCAAGAATGGCCGAGGCACCGCTCAACAGGCCCAAGCCGAGGACGGTCATGCTAAGGATGAAGCCGGTTTTCCCCCCCCGCGTTCGAAGAAACATCATATGGGTGCTGTTTAGGGTTAGCGCGGTATCGTAAGCCTCCAGCCGATGGAAATCAAGCTCGGATTTATCCCCAGGCTCGGGTGTCGGTTGCGGTTCGCGGCCACGAGGTCTGGCCAGCGTGCGCCGTTGCCCAGGAACCGCTGCGCAATCCACCAGAGCGAGTCGCCGGATTCGACGACGTAGGTGGCTGGGCCAGCGAAGCGAACGTCAGTCGGCAAACGAGGTGCAGCTGCGCTGCTCTTTTTTTCCTTGATGAATTTCAGCACGCGCTGGGTCTCGCGCACCTGTTCGCCCGCGTCAACCACTTGGACGATGACATTGTGCCCGCCCTGACCGAAACTGCCGTCGGTCGAAACCGAATACTCGTAACTCTGACCAGCCGTGACCGAGATGGATTGCACCACTTCGTCGTCCACGAGAATCTTGAGGATGCCGGTGCGTGGGGCTGTGCCACGGATGGTGACGGCCGGTGTTGGCACGTCGTTCACAATGGCCTTGGCCAGCTGCGGGTCTGCCTGCTTCTCCGCCACAACGAGGGTGAGCGTCGTAGGAATCGCACTCCGCTGATCGCCGTCCACGGTCACGAACTCGAGCGCGTGCGTGCCGACCGACAGGTGCAGCGTCGGACGGTAGACGAACGACCCGACACCTGTAGAAGTCTCACGGACCGCCACAGTGCCGTCCACGACGCCATCCACTGACACCTCAACAGTTGTTCCGGCCGGCGCCAGCCCAACGAACTTCGGTTTCCTGGAGACGACGATGGCGTCGTTCGCCCGGTTGATGATGGTCGGCGCGGACGGTGGCGTCACGGTCGGCGTTGGATCTGGCTCGGGCGAGGTCGTATCGTCCGGCGTTGGCTCTTCGCCCGGCGCTGGGGTCTCGGCCACGGTCGTGGTGAAACTCGCGTCCGCTGACACCGAATCATTGCCAGCGGCGTCGCGGGACTTCACGCGGAAATGGTACGTCGTGCCAGCCGTTAACCCGGTAAGGGTGACGCTGTGGCTCGTTGCGAGCGTGGAGTCGAGCGTGGTACTTGTCCCATAGCTCGTGGTGGCGCCGTACTCGACCTGCGTCGATGCTGCCTCGCTCGTTGTCCAGGCGATAGTCGCGCTCGTTTCAGCGGCCGACGCCGCCACGGTCGAAAGCGTTGGCCCGGCTCCATCGAACCAGTACGGTCCGAGTGTCTGGCTGGCGCTCGCGACTTGAGCGGCATTGAGCGGCCGCGCGTGGAGGTACCAGTTCTGCCCAAGCGCGGTCGCGGTCAGGTTGAGCGTGAGGCCGCCGTTGGTGCACGCTCCGCCCGGACAGTTGTCATCGAGGTCTGACCAGGTGCTGTCGCTGCCCGTGAAGGTGTGCGTCGCTGATTGCTTGAAGGCGTATTGGTAATATTGCACCCCACCGGCGCCGAAACCGGCGTTGTTCGAGAATCGAAATCCGCCCGAGGTGTACCAGGTGTTCGTCGTACGATTCGAGGTGACATTCGACGCAGGCGCCAAGGTCGTGACCGTAGCCTCGGAGGTGAGGGGTGTTTCGTCCCCATTGCCGTTCCGCGCCTTGCACTGGACGCGGTACTGCGTGTTCGGCGACAGCGACGTCAGGGGCCAGGCATTCTCTTGCACCCAGCCCGAGTTGGTTGAGGTCACCGACTCTTGGCAGTACACCCCGGAGGAACCGGCAGTGAGGTTTGAAAGTGTCCCGGCTGCGGCGGCGGTAAAACCGGAGGACGTTAGGTTGGAGAAATTGATGCCGGTCGGCGTTTCGATCGAAGTATATGCGGACGCGCTGGACGAATCGGTATTCCCGTCTGCGTCGGTGACGTTCACGTGTCTCGTAAACGAGGTGTTCGCCGCGAGCCCAGTTTCTTGGCAGCTGCCGGTTGAGCCGGTGCCGGAGACTGCCCCAGTGGAACACAGGACACTGTGGCTCGCATCATGAATCACGTTGGCGCTGTCCTCGCTGGCGTTATCCGTCCAGGTCCAGGTGATGGCGGTCGTCGTGTTGCCGCTGTGCGACACGCCCGTCGGTGTTTGCGGCGGCAGCGTGTACGTCACGATGAGCTGTGGTTTGTTCGAACTCGCGTCCGTCGAGGAGTAAGCGCCGGCCGTGGCCGCGCTGGCCGTCAGGCCAATCGTGATGAGATCACCACTCGTGAGGCGCGCTTGCACGTCGCTGTCCGCGGTGCTGCCAAGGTCATACGTTTTCACACCGGTTGTGTTCCAGTTGCTGGCGGTGGTGTACGTTGTTCCAGTGCCAACTCGACTATACATTCCCGACGACGACGAATCTGTACAACTCGAACTTGAGATGTCATCGATCGCCGTGCGAAGAATCGTGACGGTCGCGGTCGTGGTGGTACTGACATTCACGGAAAGTTGGACGTTCGTAACCGTGGCCGTATCAGGAATGGATGATAAGCTAAATCGCATCGCGCTCCGATGGGTCCGTTGATCGAAGGTTGGATCGCAGTCGATGCTAATGTTCGAAAGTCCAGCTTTGATTGTTGTCAAAGTCGCCGATTCGCAGTTGTACGAGGTCCCGCTGAACGTACATTCGGGCGGTGGAATGTAACTGTCATGTCGATAGGCAGTTCGATCCCAGGTTGGGTTCAACGACACCGAGCTGGAGTACGCGAGAGCTTGGTCAGCCTTGAGGAGCTCGCGCAGCACAACCACGTTGACGACTTGCAAGGCACCGAGAGCGAGGGCCAACGTAACCACTGCTGCGGCCAAACTTTGCAGCTGCAAAAACCGCCCGTACGAAATAAGGAAGGTTCCCCGCTCGTCCTTGGGTGCAATTTCGGTAAACGACCGCGCTGGCTTCCAGGCAGTATAGAGCGGGATGAGCACAAAGAAGTCCGCCGTTTTGAGAGCAGCCACAGCGAGTCTGGAGAGCGCGTACCATGCCACAGAAACTCCTGCGGCCTGGTGTTGGAACTCTGTGGTCGTCTTCTCTATTTCGTATAGTGAAAGCCTCAGCTGTTTGTGAAGCTTTTTGACCGTTCCGGTCATCTTTTCTCTTTACTTTATGTTTTTCGCAAAGAAGATTTTCTGATTTTTGGCTTTATTTAGCCAAAATAGAAATTTTCCTTACCCATTCATTATAGTTCTTTTTTTAGAGTTTGTCAAGCTTCGGCTTGTTCAAAATGAGCGTTTCCAATACAATTATTAGTACTATGGAATCGGATCAGAGAGACAAAACAAGCACGCCGTTTCCGTACTTGAGAAAAGATCTTCGTAATTTCTGGATTATATTGCTAATATTAGCGATTCTGTTTATTTCAGTTTCATACTTTGACAGTAAATCAGGGTTTCTCGAATCAATTTCAGCCAGTCTATCAAGCAAATATATTCACTAGAATATTTTACGACACAATATTCTCCTGAATATTGAAAGAGTAGTATTGTGCCACGCATTTTCCAAGACAAATAACTTTTTTCGCACTGTTACCCCTGCCCCTATAGTTCAATGGATAAGAACGACCCCGTCCTAAGGGGTAAATCTAGGTTCGAATCCTAGTGGGGGCACGGGTGAAGGTGTCAAAAGATTCTGCGATATAGAGCTCTTTATTCATGGTTCTAGTGAGAGTGTTCCACGTGGAACATTACCCCTAGATAAACCAACCATCGTGTCTAGTTGATGATCCTGTAGCTTCAGTTGGTGGAGCACCGCATTCGTCCAGCACCATTCCTAGGGCCGTTAGCTCAGCTGGTAGACCTGCCCGCCAATGCCTGCGCGGGGACATAGCTCAGTTGGTAGAGCGTCGCATTCGCATTGCGAAGGTCGGGGGTTCGAGTCCCCCTGTCTCCAAAAAGGCATTAGCAGGCAGGCGGGGCGCTGCATTCGCATTGCAGAGGTCACCGGTTCGAATCCGGTACGGTCCATGGGAATGGTGCTGGACGGAGGTAAGGGGTTCGAGTCCCTTCAGGTCCATGAAGAAAGGCGCGGGACAGGGGTCGGGGGTTTGCCGCCACGGCGGCACCCCGCCGAAT
>JACPUP010000048.1 GCA_016192205.1 Candidatus Kerfeldbacteria bacterium | reverse complement strand
TAATAACCCCTACATTGTCCCCAGCTCCTTTGTCGGAACCCATACCTGGAATGCCAATGCAACCTGGGACAACTTCAAATTCTGGTACGGGGACGTTGAAACCGACTACGCGCTCGGCGCAGAAGAAGGGTACATTCCTCCGGTCGGCGGGTCGGTGCCGCTCCAGCCCTGGGCGTGCAACCAGTGCGGCGCATCCGGCAGCAGTGGGAATTCACAATGCGGCGTGGGCCGGTGCATCACGGGATCGCCGGCAAACGTCAACGAGGTCTGCCTCAACAATGAGCAGTGTGGCGGTACGCTGCCGGATGGGAGTGATTCGTGTCAGGCCTCGGGCCGGTGCTCGGACACCGGCGAGATTTGCTGGACCGAAGGGGTGGTGGCCGGACCCGGCGTCTGCGCGCAGCCCGCGACCTGTGACGGTCTCGGTGAGCTCGTCTGCAACGAATGCGACGCCTGCAGTCTCTATGGCGTCTCGATTGACCTCAACGGCGGCGGCGTGTACGGGTTCGGCTACTCGAACGATTACGGGTTCATCGACTTTTCCCACGCCTTCCTCTACAACCGGTCGTGGCTCCAGGTCTTGCGCGGGAGCATCTACTCGCGGTCGTCGGTCGGCAGTACGGTCAGCGGCAAAGCGCCGGGTCTCACCAACCCAGCCAGCCGGGGGTACCAGTGCAACGCCACGTTTGTCATTCGGAGCAACGGCACCATCACGAACTTCTGCTCGGTCCAGGATCCGACCGAAACGCCGTCGAACGACCCGACGGTGTCCCCGTTTTTGAACCCCGAGTTCACGCGGCTCGACGTCCCGTCGGTCGAGTCTGGTTTGCAATCCAACGTTGACGCGATCCGGCTCTCGGAGCTGATCACCGACGTCGCCAGCGGTGTTGAGGGCGCCAACGGGACGAACAAGTTTGGCCAAACCATCGTCAATATCAATAGCTTTGACACGTTCTCGACAGTTCGGGCTTCGTACGGGCTCGACTGCCTCGGCAACCGCGTGTTCTACCGCCAGAGTGGTACCGCGTTCCTCTTCGACGAGGACTGGACGACCAGCACCGGCCATGGATTCAACAACTGTGTCGCCGGCGGCCGCGGCTCGTTCGTGTTTGAGGGAAGCGACGTTCAGATCGAGCAGAACCTGGGGTACGATGCCGCGTCCGTTTCGCCCGCCACGATTGCCGAACTCGCAGCGCTCGGCATCATCGTTATCCCTGATCGCGCCAATCCGTCTGACGTGACGCTCACGGTCGCGCTCAACGTCATCCAGACCGTCGGCAACTTCTTCGTCGACGGGACCATCGAAGTCGTCGGCGAACCCTCACGGACGAAGACCGACCAGCAGTACATCAATGACGGCGTCATGGTCGCGCAATCCTTCGAATTCAACCGCCGCTACGAGGGCACCATTGACAACCCGCAACCATCAGAGGTCATCCGCAACGACGGGCGGCTTACGCTCAATCCGCCCCCGGGGTTCCAGGGCTTTGCCTCGAACTTGCCGCAGATTCGGGAATACAGTCCTTGAGGCTTGCCAACGCACAAATTTTGTGCTATAATGATTTGTAGAAATGAACATAAAAAACCAAAAAGAGTAACGGATAACTGGGGCATATGGCGCTGCTCGGACGCAAAGCATCGTACCTAGGTATCGACCTCGGCGCGTCATCCTTGAAGATCGTCGAGTTGAAGAACGAGGGTGGCCGGCCAAAGTTGGTGACCTATGGCTTTGCCGAACAGCGCACCGATGTCGTCCGGAGTGATTCCGCCGAGGATCAGCAGCGCATCGTCGTGGCGCTGAAGGCAATTCTCCGGAAGGCGCGCGTCTCGACGAATCGACTCGTCGCCGCGTTGCCGAGCTTCGCCGTCTTCACGTCCATCATCTCCTTGCCGGAGATGTCGAAGAAGGATCTGTTTGCGGCCGTTCGGTGGGAAGCCAAGAAATTCGTGCCGATGCCGCTCGAGGAGATGGTGCTGGACTGGAGACTCCTGCAGAAGCAGGAGTCAGCGGAGGGCAATCAGCTTTTAGCTGGCAGCCGGAAGCCGAATGCTGATAGCCGCCCGGCCGGGCCGAAGAGCATGAAGGTCTTGCTGACGGCTGCGCCGAAGAACCTCGTCCGACGCTACATTGAAATCTTTCGCACCTGCGACCTGCAAATCGTGTCGCTGGAGACCGAGGCGTTCGCACTGCAACGTTCGCTCATCGGTGCCGAGCCCAATCCCACCATGATCGTTGACATCGGCGCCGTGGCCACGGACGTTTCCGTCGTCGTCGACGGCATCCCGCTCATCAACCGTTCCATCGATGCTGGCGGCGACACGATTACGAAAGCCATCGCGAACAGTTTGAGCGTTGACCCCGAACGCGCCGAGCAGTTCAAGCGCGATTTCGGCATCGCCTCCACCAGCGGCGGCGTCAACGAGCTTCCCCAGGCCATCGATTTCGTCATTTCCTCCATCGTCAACGAGATCCGGTACGTCCTGAACTTGTACCGTGCCCAAGAAGAGCGACCGATCGAAAAACTCATTCTGGCCGGTGGGTCGGCGTTCCTGCCGCAGCTCCCCGAGTATCTTTCCAAAACCTTGAACATGAAAGTCATCATCGGCGACGCCTGGGCGCGGGTCATCTATCCGAAGGAGCTCAAGGTGGCGCTCGATGAGATCGGTCCGCGTTTCGCCGTCGCTATCGGATTAGCGATGCGCGAAATTGTCGGCTAGAGCCGGCAATGTGGCCGTCAGCCACCGGTCTTCAGCTGCCAGCCCGTGCTGTCAGCTGAGAGCCGATAGCTGAGAGCTGCAACTACCATGGTCGACATCAATCTCCTCGGTGATACGAAGGATCCGGACGGGAAGCAAGGCGAAAAGCCGAAGCCCCGGCCGCGGTTTGAGTTGTCGTCGCCTGGGCGCGAGCGCCGTGAGGATGACACAGGCCGTCCGCCATCCGGCTTTTCGGTGTGGCTGAAGAAACTTTTCTCGGGGACGAAGGTTCCGTCCGAGCCCGCGTTCAAACCCGAGCGCCGGCCCAAGGAGAAAGCATCTGGCCGCCTGATTACGCCGCCCGAGGTCGTTGCACCACCGGATGATATTTCAGCGCCACCCGCTCGTCCGGCGCCGGCGTCGGGTGGGACTGGCAGCGTTCCGCCTCTGTTGCCGACCCGCCCGGGCCGCCGGGCTGCGCCGTCTGAACCGACGCCACCCCCACTGGGCGGTTCCGAGGGGTTCCTCGTCAACTTGTTGCCGGCCGAATACGCGGTCAGCCCGGTCGAGGTGCGCCAGCGGCTCATTGCCCTGGGGTTCGTGGCACTCGGCAGCCTCGTCCTCGTTTTGCTCGTGTATTTCTTCCTCGCGTTCTTCCAGGCGAATTACGTCAACCGGACCGCCGAAGTCCAGAACGACGTGACGCTCGTCCAAGGGGAGATTGCACAACTGCGGGCCCAACAGACCGAAGCGTTAGCGTTCGCCGCGCGCGTCCGCCTGCTCGAACAGACGCTCGACCGCCACATCTACTGGTCCAACTTCTTCGAGAAGCTCGAGACGTACACGGTGAAGAGCGTTGCATTCTCGAACGCCTTCCGCGGTCAAGTTGGTGCCAGCATGACACTCGACGGGTTGGCTGCCTCCATCGAGGACGTTGCCCATCAACTCGTCGTGCTCCAAGAGGTGGCCGGTGATTTCGTGACCGACGCCCAACTCGAAAGCGTTGATCGCTCCACGGCGACGACCGCGACCGGGACGGACATCCCGCTTGACGCCTACAGTTTCTCGATGAACATCACGCTCGTGGATGAGCTCTTTACGCGAGAGGAGGCAGGCTAGGCTATGGCCAGACGCGACCACGGCTCATCCATCGTCACCGGACTGTTCCTCAAGTACTGGACGGTGCTCGCTCTTGCGGCGGCCGCGGTCATCCTGGTGCTGGGGTACACCTTCCTCGTCCATAAGAAAATATTAGAGGTGCGTGAAGTCGGCGTGAGCGGTTTGCGTTCGCAGCAGCGTGAGTTGACGGAGATACAAGCATACCTCCAGCAGCTCCGGCAGATGGTTGATGCATTTTCCTCGAAGGTCTCCGTGGCCGACCAGCGCCTCGTCGAGCGGGCCGTGCCGACCGGCCAGCAGGTGCCAAATCTCCTCTCGGTCGTCAATGATCTCGCGAGCCAGGTCGGGTTCTCGGTGGAGAGTTTCTCGGTCAGCGACGTCGGCGCGACCAGCGCTGTCCCGAACGCGGGCGCGACCGGTAAGGCGGATCAACTCGGATCCGCGCTCCAAACCGTCCGCGGCGAAACAGCCACTGATGTGACCGGAAGCGCGTTGCTCGCCAGCGCGAGGCAGTTGAAGCTCCGAGTTTCCCTCAAAGGACCGAGCGGGTACGAGGCGATGCGCCAGCTCTTGGACGCCGTGGAGTTGTCATCGCGCATTTTCGACATCGAACAGTTTAACTTCGTCCTGGGGGGGCCGGGCGGCGCGCCCGGGGAAGCGAGCTCCGCCGGGAGTTTCGAGATGACCGTGACGACACCGTATCTGCCAACCGCCGGCGAATCCTAAGCCCATGGCCCTCGTTCAAAAACGCAACACCAGAAAGAATCTCATCGCCATCATCGTCTTGATCGTGGTCGTCGTGGGCGGCGGCGTGGCGTACTGGTTCTTAACCCACGTGCCGTCTGACCGACAAACCGACGAGTTCCGCCGCCGCGATCTGCCTATCCTGACGACCTTTGGTGAGGAGTTCTTGAGTTCGGAACGCGTGCAGGCGCTGCGGCAGTATGGCAACGTACCGGTCGAGGCCGAGCCGTACGGGAACGAGAACCCATTCTTGCAACAATTCTGATCGGTATGGATGAACAGCGCGTCCAATTCGCGAACACCACCACCGTCGGCGAGTACCTGGTGCAAAATCACCTCTTGTCGGAACGCGAGCACGAGCGGTTGGCGACGCAGAGCCAGCAGACCGGCGACTCGATCGAGTCGCTCATCGAGCAGGCCGGCGTCGTCAGCGAAGAGGGATTGGTCGAAGCGCGGGCGAACGTCTACAACGTTCCGTTCATCGACCTGTTCGGCAAGCGAGTGGCCGGCGAAACCCTCGACCTCATCAGCCAGGAGCTTGCCCAGAACTACCGGATGGTGGCATTCAACCGGCGCGGCGACGAGGTCTCCATCGCCATGGTCGATCCGGCCAATTTCAAGGCGCTCGAGGCGCTCGAGTTCATCGCGCGGAAGAACCGGTTGAAGCTCAAGTACTTCGTTTGCTCGCCGTCCGGCTTCAAGTACATTCTCCAGCAGTACGAGAACCTCTCGACCGAGGTGGCCGAAGCCTTGAAGGGCGCGGCCGTCGAGGAGCGGCTGGATGTCCGCAAAATCAACATCGAGGAAAAGGGGCTGGAAGAGGTCACGAAGAGCGCGCCCGTCTCGAAGATGGTGTCCGTCATCTTGCGGCACGCGGTCGAGGGTAAGGCCTCGGACGTGCACATCGAGCCGGTGGGCAACGAGACGCGGGTTCGCTACCGCGTCGACGGCATCCTTCACACCTCTCTGGTGCTGCCGAAGAACGTCCACCCGTCGCTCGTGGCGCGCATCAAAGTCCTCTGCAACATGAAGATTGACGAGACGCGCATCCCGCAGGACGGCCGGTTCAACACGACCATCGACGGCCACGACATCGACTACCGCGTCTCGACCCTGCCGCTCATCACGAACGAGAAGGTCGTGATGCGCATTTTGGACACGACCTCCACGGTCCTCGACTTGGGCGAACTCGGATTCGAAGGGCGCGGCCGCCAGGTCATCGTATCGAACATCGACAAGTCGCATGGCATGTTCCTCATCACCGGTCCGACCGGCTCGGGCAAGACGACGACGCTCTATGGCTTGCTCAAAATCCTCAACCAAGAGGGCGTGAACATCGTCACGTTGGAAGATCCGGTGGAGTACTTCATGAAAGGCATCAACCAGTCGCAGATCCACACCGAGGTCGGCATGACCTTTGCCAACGGCCTCCGGTCCGTCCTCCGGCAAGACCCCGACATCATCATGGTCGGTGAGATTCGCGACAATGAGACCGCCGGACTGGCCGTCCACGCCGCGCTGACCGGCCACATCGTGCTGTCGACGCTCCACACGAATGATGCGTTCGGCGCCATCCCGCGGCTCATCGACATGAAGATTGAGCCGTTCCTCGTGGCCTCGTCCGTCAACGTCGTCATGGCCCAACGGCTCGTCCGCCGCGTCTGCGAACATTGTAAGATCCAAACGAAACTCCCGACCAAGCTTGAGGAAGAGGTCTGGCGCGAGGTTGCAAAACTCCCCAAGGACACCATTCCCGAAGGCGTGAAGCTCACGAAACCACTGGTCGTGTGGAGAGGTCAGGGCTGCGTCCGGTGTGAGAATACCGAGTACAAAGGACGGATTGCGGTGTCCGAGGTGTTGGAAATGACTGATAACCTCCGCCGGATTCTGACCGAACGCGGCGGTGATCTCATCGAAAGCATCAGGCACGAGTTCCAGACGCAGGGGATGTTCTCCATGCGTCAAGACGGCATTTTCAAAGCCTTGCGCGGCATCACCACGATCGAAGAGGTCTGGGATGCCACGCGGATGTAGTCTTTCACGGAGACGAACCATATGCCACTCGACAAATCGGCCCAAACCAAAATCGTCTTGGTCGAAGACGATACGTTTCTGGCCGGGATGTACATCACGAAGCTCACCATGGAACACTTCGATGTTCGGTTGGCCACGGACGGGAAGCAGGGGCTGAAACTCATCCAGGATGAACAACCCGACCTCGTCCTGCTCGACATCATCCTGCCGAAGCTGTCGGGATTCGACATCCTGAAAGAGGTGCGCCAGGACCCGCGTTTCAAGAACCTGCCGATTCTTCTGTTGACGAACCTGGGCGCGCGCGAAGACGTGGAGCGGGGTCTGGCGCTCGGCGCCACCGACTACCTCATCAAAGCGCATTTCCTGCCCACGGAAGTGGTCGGAAAGATTAAGCGCCTCGTCGGTTAAGGGTTGAAACTTCATGCCCTCGTCGAACGACACGATCGTCATTGATCGCATCCTGTCACGTGTAGCCGAGTACAAGGCCTCGGACGTACACCTGACCCCGGGGAATCCGCCAATTGTGCGCGTAGACGGCAAGCTCGTGTCGCTCGAGGGCGAAGCGATTATCACGCCGGACTTCCTGGAGCGGCTGGCTGAACTCCTCCTGTCCGAACCCCAGCGTCAGGAGCTCGCCGACAAGAAGGAGCTCGTGATTGCCGCGACCTGGCAGAAACGGGCGCGGTACAAGATTTCGTTTTTTCACCAACGTGGTTCACTGTCAGCTTCTTTGCGCCTCATCCCGCAGCAGATACCGAGCCTCGAGCAACTCGGGTTGCCGGCGGTCGTCCAGCGGTTAGCCGAACTTGAGAAAGGGCTCGTGCTGGTGACCGGACCGTTCGGCTCCGGCCGCACGGCCACCGCCTCGGCATTGCTTGATCGCATCAACCAGACCCGCGCCGAACACGTCGTCACCATCGAGAAACCCATTGAGCAGATTTTCGTCAACAGCCGGAGCGTGATTGAGCAGCGCGAAGTCGGCCGCGACACGCTCTCATTCGAACAAGCGCTGGCCACGGCCTCACGGGAAGACGTCGACGTCATCTTCGTGTCAGAGATGGAAGATACGCCAGTCATCGAAGCAGTCTTGAACGCGGCCGAGTCAGCCCGGCTCGTCATCTCGACCATGAACACGGATTCCATCGTCCGGACCATCGAGAAAATCCTCACGAGTTTTCCCGAAGACCAGACCCAGCGCATCCGCGTCCAGCTGGCCGCCACCCTCCAGGCCATTGTCAGCCAGCGCCTGCTGCCGCGGGTGGGCGGCGGCCGCATCGTTGTTGCCGAGGTGATGCTGCCGACCGGCCCGATCCGCTCGGTCATCCGCGATGGACAGCTCTACCAACTCACGAACCTCCTCCAAACCTCTCGCGAGCAGGGGATGATTTCCCTCGATCGCTCGCTGGCCGAGCTCGTGAAGACCGGCGAGATCCTCATGGATGACGCCATTGCCCACGCCGTCGACCGCAACAGCCTCAAGTCATTGACGCGGATGTAGCATGGCCATTTTCGACTACCGGGCGAAAAATCGGCAGGGCGAGACCGTCAAAGGCGCGGTCGAGGCGCCGTCGGAGATGGTTGCGGCCGACGTGCTCAAGGAGCAGAACCTCATCATCCTGGCTGTCAGCGAACGCAAGCGCCGGACGCTGTTCCAATCCTCGCTGTCGTTTTTGAACCGCATACCGCGCAAGCAGGTCGTGATTTTTGCGCGCCAGCTCGCAGTCATGATTTCGGCGACGGTCCCCATTGTTCAAGCCCTGCGCATTCTCGTCAAGCAGACCGAGCACATCGGGTTCAAGATTATTATTTCTGAAATTGCCGATGAGGTGGACGGCGGCGCCAAGCTCTCGGCTGCGCTGGCGCGGTATCCGGACGTGTTCTCGGATTTCTTCGTGCACATGATCCGGTCCGGCGAGACAACCGGCAAGCTCGACGAGACGCTCAACTACCTGGCGGACCAGCAGGCAAAAGACTATGACCTCATCTCGAAAATTCGGGGCGCGATGATCTACCCCATCTTCATCGTGACCGGTTTAGTCGCCGTCGGTATCTTGATGATGACGTTCGTCATTCCAAAATTGACCAAAACGCTCGAAGAAGGCGGGGCCGAGTTGCCGGTGACGACCAGAGTACTCATCGCCATCTCAAATTTTCTCACGAATCAGTGGTGGCTGTTGGTGCTCATCGTCGTCGGCGTGGTCGCGGTCTATCGATCGGTTCGCCGGACCCAGCCAGGGAAAGCAGCCATCGATCGCTTCAAGCTGCGCGTGCCCATCTTCGGCGGCATTTTCCAACGCATTTACCTCGTGCGCTTC
>JACPUP010000051.1 GCA_016192205.1 Candidatus Kerfeldbacteria bacterium | reverse complement strand
GTCCGCGGGAAACGAACGGCTGCGGGTGGAGCTCCACGATCAGTCATCTTACCACCCAAACATTTTTCCGACGTCCGCGGCCGTTTCCCGCTTCCGGATGATGGTGATCTCGCCGTGTTGCGCCATAATCTTGGCCGGCGACGACAGCAGGCAGTGATGCGAAGCAAGCGCATCCTGGTACGCACCCGTGTCGAGGAACGCAACGTACAGCGGGCGCTCTGTCGGCAGGTGCTCGAGCCGCGGAAGCAACACGTACTGGCCGTGGGCTGAATACTTATCATCGGAATCGCACGACAGCCCGGCCAGCCAGGTGCGGGTCAGTTTGTGGGCAGTGGCGTTGCTCACGGGGACGACGTGCCAGCGTTGCCGCAACGCCCAGGTGTCGAGCAAATCGTTCATGAAGCTTCCGTCAATGTTGTACCAGCGTTTGGCGTTCCCTTTCGGAATGACTTTCTGCGAGAGAATGCGGTAGATGGTCATTTGCGCGGGCGCCACGATGTACCGACCCCACTCGGCGATGATGTTTGGGTGCGGCACATGGGCGTGGTCCGATGTTTTCTGCAGGTAGCGAATGATTCTCCGAACGAGGCCGTCAATAGAGTAGCGGCGCTTCCGGTCATACGGAATGGGAAGCCCACCCCCAATGTCGAGTGTATCAAGACCGGGATGGAGCGGCCGCAACTTGCTATAGACGCTCATGATTTCTTTCACCGGCAGGATGATGTCGTCCAAGTGTTCGATCTGCGAGCCGAGGTGGTAGTGGAGGAGTTTCAGATTGCGGATTTTCCCCCGGCGCAAGAGTTCCGCCGGCGTGAGCCCGAACCGATCGATTTTCTTATCCCAGTGTGAGTTTACCTTCACGTTCAAATCAAGCCGGACGCCGAGCTCGCCTTTAAAATCTTTCAGGCGCTCGAACTCGCTCACCTCCTCGACAATCGGCACGATCGAGAGGTTGTTCTGTCGCAACTCGTTAATCAAGTTAAGGTACTCGTCGGTTTTTGGGCCGTTGCAGATGACCCTGATGTTTGTATTGAACTTCCCCTGCTCCCACAAGCGCTTGACGAGCCACAGCTCATTCGCGGAGGCGGTTTCGAGGTTCGCGCCCTCACCAACGATCGGGAGGATGAACTCGCGATTCTGGTTCACCTTCATGGGGTAGTGGTAGACGAACTTCCCTCGGTAGCCGGAGAATTTCGTGGAGAACCGAAAGAGGTCCTGGAGGTCTTGCAAACGATCTTCGAGGATGAACGGAAAATAGACTTCCAGCGGCGAGCCGTACTTTTCCACGAGTTCGCGAACGTTGTACTGATAGTTACCTTCGATGGCGACCAGGTCGCCTTCAGTGGTGATGTCGAAGTACTGGGTGTTGAATTCGCGGTCGCCGAGTTTCCAAAATTTTTTGAATTTGCGCAGGGCAGCGGAGTTTTTTGTCGACGGCAAGTTCCGACCGTCAATCACCGCCGGTTTTGCTGGTTGCAGAGCCGGTGCCAGCATGGGTTTGGGTGCAGCCGTGGGGCCGATCGGCGTTGGCGCCTCCTTCGTCTTTACTCGAGCTGATTGTTCCACGGGCATGGTTTCATCCTTCAACAGCGACAAGGAAAGTATAAAGCGCGAGGTGGAGTTATTGCAATGACGTCCGCGGCAGGTCGAAGCCCAGGTACTGGATCTCCTCGTGAAGCTGGATGTGAAAGCGGTCGCGGACCTGCTGTTTGATGTAGCTCAAGAGCTGGACGACTTCATCGGCGGTCGCGCCACCGAGGTTGACGAGGAAATTCGCATGCTGCGGGGAGACTTGGACGTGACCGAGGCGTTTGCCCTTGAGTCCAGCCGCGACGATGAGGCGCCAGGCCGAGAGCTGTCCGTCCGTGACGGTCGTTCGTAATTCCTCCGGCAGTTGAGACGGATCGTCCACCGGAACGTTCTTGAACATGCAGCCGGCGGACTGGTCGTGGGTAGGCTGTTTTGCATTTTTGGCGCGAATGACCGTTGCGATTTGTCGTTCGAGCGTAACCCGATCTCCGGGCGGTAGGACCAGGACAGCTTGCACAATTGGCTCCTTCGTCGTCTTGAAACGACTGGTCCGGTAGCCAAACGCGCACTCCTCCGCCGAGAGCGCGACACGGCGACCGGCAGCATCGAGGATTTCGACGGATGCAACACGGTTGCCAATGGCCGCGTCGCGGCTGCCAGCATTGCCGTAAATCGCTCCGCCAACGGTTCCGGGCACCCCGATGAGGAACTCCAAGCCCCCGAACCCGTGCTGCGCCGCTACCACGGTGAGGACAGAGAGTTTGACCCCGGCCTCGGCAGTCACGCGCTGCCTGTCGAAGGTGAGGTGTTGCGCCCGAGCGACGATGACGAGCCCGGCAAAGCCCTGATCAGCAATGAGGGTGTTGCTCCCGCTCCCTAACATGGCGTACGGCAATCCCTGGGCCCGTGCCAACCGTATGGCAGCGACCACATCGTCTGTGGTGTGCGCCTCCAGGAAGAATCGTGCCGGTCCGCCAATGCGATACGTCGAGTAGCGCGCGAGCGACACGCCCTCACGCAGTGTTGGGAACCGTTCCTTGAGCGCCTGGGAGGCTGGTTGGTTCATAGTGTCCGAGCGACGTGATCAATATCGCCTGCGCCCAGGACGAGTACGACCGTGTTCGGTTGACAGAGCGCTCGCAGTCGTTGTCGCAGCGCCTCGGGCGATTCGACGAACGACGCGTCACGTCCCTGGTCGCGAATCGTCTGGACGAGCGAACGCGCACTCACTGCGTCGCTCCCCGTCTCCCGGCCAGTCACAGCATACACCTCTGTCACCAACTGTACATCGCCGGTCAACGCAGCGGCGAAGGCATCGCGGAGCAAAGCAAACCGTGCGCGATTGTGGGGTTGGAACGCTACCACGACCTGGTGGCCTGGGTACCATTCGCGTGCCGCGGCGATCACGTGCCGCACGGCCGTCGGGTGGTGGGCATAATCTGAAATGATGACTGCGCGCGCGTGTTCGCCGACAATCTCGAACCTGCGCCACAACCCGCGGAACGAGGCGAGACCGGCCAGGACACGATCAGCCGGCAACCCGTGTTCGAGGGCGGTCAACACTGCGGCGGCGGCGTTCGCCACGTTGTAGTGACCGGGCAACTGGAACGTCGTCTCGCCCACTGGTGTTCCCTGGTACGCGAATGAGAGCTGACGGCGGCCTTTTTCGATCAGGCCCGGCCAGCACAGGAGCGTGGCGTGGTTAGCCCTGACCGCGTACGTCACGCGCCGATGGCCGGTGGCGAGTCGCGTGCCAAGCAACGGTTCATCGCCGTTCGCTACCACCAACCCATCCGGTGGCAGGCGATTCAAAAACCGGCGTACGTGAGCGACGACATCGTCCAAATCGCGAAAGTAGTTCGGGTGGTCCATCTCGACGTTCGTCAGCACGGCGGTCGTCGGAGCCAGCGACAGGAAATGTCCCTGGTACTCATCGCCCTCGCAAATGGCCACGCGCCCGTTTCCCGGTCGGTAGTTGCCATTGAGTTGCGGCACCAAGCTTCCGACGACGACGGTTGGGTCCTGGCCAGCTGCCGCAAAGAGCCAACCGGTCAGTGCGGTGGTAGTGGATTTTCCATTCGTCCCCGTCACGACGATGCGCGTATCCGAAGGAGCAATGAGTTGCGCCAGGGCATCGGCGTATGCCAGCGATGCGATGCCTCGCCGCGCTGCTGCCTGCCGCAATGGGTGTTCAACCGGTACATCAGCCGAATAGATGACGAGGTCTGTGTCATCGGGAAGCGCGGGTGGTGGACCAATGGTGAAGGTCGCTCCCTGCTGTGCTAGCCGGTCGGTCACCATCGACGGCCGCGCGTCCGATCCGTGGACCGGTCGGTTGCTCGCGAGGAAGTACCGCGCAATGGCCGAAACACCGATGCCGCCGATGCCGATGCAGTAGGGATGCTGTGTTTCATGGAGGGTCATACCGGTGCACGCTTGGTCAAGGTCAGGACCTCGTTCGCGACGGACGCGGTTCCATTCGGGATGAGGTCGTGCAATCGTGTGCCGAGCGACGTACGCTGCACGCGATCGTCGAGCAAGGTTCGCACTGCCGCAACCACGCCATCCGGCGTGAGGGTGGATTGGTCGAGGATGAGGGCGGCCTGTGCCTCCGCCAGGTATTTCGCGTTTGCCTCCTGGTGCGAATCGGGTAAGGGGACGACGATGACCGGCTTCCGGAGTGCAGCGAGTTCGCTCAACGTGCCGAGTCCGGCCCGAGACACCACCACGTCGGCTGCCGCCAGCACGTCCGGGAGGTCGGTCGTCAGAAATGCAACCGGCTGGTAGCCTGCCACCGGCTCGACGGCCGGTGCCTTCCCAACACCGGTCACGTGGATGAGGCTCGCGCGCGAGCTGATGGCTGGCGCTGCCGATGCTATCAGGCGATTGAGGGTGAGTGCACCGGTCCCGCCTCCGAGACACAGGACGACCGGCCTTCCTGGCGGTACCGAGAAGCGTGCTCGACCCCGCTCCCGGTCGCCAGCCACCACCGCAGCGCGGACCGGATTGCCCGTAACGATCGTCCGACCGGCTGGAAACCGTTTCTGGACCTGGGGAAACGTCACGGTGATCGTTTGCGCGAACCGCGCCAAGAGCCGGTTGGCAAGCCCTGGCAGGACGTCTGGCTGATGGATGAGCACTGGAATGCCCAGCGCACGAGCGGCCCAGCCTAACGGAACGCTGACGTAGCTCCCGGCGCCTACGACCACGTCCGGCTTCTCTCGACGAAGGAGTCGTACACTGGCAACCAACCCGGCCGCAGCGCGAAAAACGTCAACCACATTCGACCACGAGCGATACCGTCGGAGCTTGCCGGCCGGAATGGCAACGAATGCAAACCCCGCCGCCCGGACGAGCGTGCGCTCGGGGCCGCGCGCCGTGCCAACGAACACGCAACGCGCCGCGCGCCGACGCTGCAACTGTTCGGCCACGGCCAGCAACGGCGTTACGGAACCTGCGGTCCCGCCGCCACCGAAGACGATGGAACGTGTCCTAGCGTTGATCGCGTCCATAGGCAAGACGGGCTGAACGGGACACATTCAAAAGAATGCCGATTGCGGACATAAGGACAATGAGCGACGAGCCACCGTAGCTGATGAACGGCAGCGGCAGGCCGGTCAGCGGCACAATGCCAGAAAGCGCGCCCACGTTCAAGAACGTCTGCGCAGCGATCCACGTGGTGATGCCGACCGCTAACGTTTTGCCAAAGGGGTCGACCGTCCGCTGGGCGATGCGGTAGCCGCGGATGATGACGGCCACGTACAGCGCGATGAGTCCCGCGACGACGATAAGTCCCATTTCTTCCGCGATGACGGCGAAAATCGAGTCGCCGGACGCTTCGGGGAGGTAGTTGAACTTCTGCCGCGAGTGTCCGAGACCCACGCCGGTGACACCGCCGGAGCCGATCGCAATGAGTGACTGGGTGATGTGGTACGATTCCCCTTGCGGATCGACGTCCGGGTTGAAGAACGTCGTGAGCCGTTGGAAACGGTAGGGCGCGACGACGATGGCCAAAACCATCGCGAGAATGCCGACCGCGAAAATCGTGACGAGTTGCCTCGACGGCGCGCCGGACGTGAAGTAGACCGCCACGGCAATCGCGAGAATGACGAGCAACGTCCCCAAATCCGGCTGGAGCAGGATGAGTCCGCCGGTCACGGCCAAGAGGATCAGGAACGTACGCAGGTGCATGCCGCCTTCGACCCCTCCGAGCCGCCGCCGGTCCAACCAGGTCGCCAGGTAGATGAGCATCGAGAGCTTCACGAGCTCCGAGGGTTGGAAGAGGACGGGGCCAAGGCTGATCCACCGCTTCGCGCCCAGGAGCGAGACGCCAATTCCCGGAACGAGCACGGCGATGAGCAGACCGACGCTCACGAGCAACGCCAGGAAGGCCAAGTGTTTGAGTTTCCGATAATCGTACCGGCTGAAGACCAACAGCAGGCCGGCGCCGACGATGAAGCTGAACAGTTGACGCTTCACGAACCAGTAACTGTCGCCGAAGCGGTCATACGCAACGACGCTCGACGCGGACGTCAGCATGAAGAGGCCGAAGACGATGATGAGCGCAATGAGCGTCTGGAAGGCGTAGTCAGCCGGCTGGCGATCGCTCATACGGTCTGCCGGACGGCGCGGACGAACACGTCGCCTCGGTGAAACTCATCCCGAAATTGGTTAAAACTTGCAGCCGCGGGCGACAGGACCACCGTTCCGTTCGGTGATGTCAAGCGGGCTGCGACGCGGACGGCTTCAGGGAGCGTTGCTACCGCCCGCGCCTGGCTGCGCTTCCCCAGTGCCCGCGCCAGCCGGCGCGAGGCAGTGCCCGGAAGCAGGATCAGGTGCTCGACGCGGCGTCGGATTTCCCTGGTCAGATCGGTCACGGGCAGCCGCTTGTCTTGACCGCCGGCGATGAGCGTGATGGGCGGACGGAGCGTTTTGAGTGCGGCGACCGTCGCCGCTGGTGCGGTTGCGGTCGTGTCGTTGATCCAGGTAACCCCGCGCCTCCGGGCGACCACCTCAAGACGACCGGGTAACCCACGGAGTCGCTGGATGACCGTCCGGAAGCGTCGCGGGTCAGCGCCGGCGGCCGCTGCTGCCAACAGGGCGGCCAGCAGCGCTGATCGGTTATGATCCCCGGGCAGCGCGAACTCCTTGAGCGCCGCGACGGCGAACGGACGACCACGCCAACGCAACCACACCTTCCCGTTCGCGCAGTAGGCAGAAGCGCCCGGCCGTCTCGTCAGCGCATACTCAAGCCGCCGGACACCAGGCTGGATCGGCAGTCGAGTGCTCCGGTGATTATCGAGGTTTACGATGGCGACGTCACCGGGCTGCTGAAACCGGGCAATGCTGTACTTGGCCGCAACGTAGTCCGCGAACGAACGGTACCGATTGAGGTGATCCGGGAACACGTTGGTCAGTAACGCAATGTGCGGGCTGACACCCGTATCGGCTAACCCCTCGAGTTGCCAGGACGAGAGTTCGAACACGGTGGGTACCGCGGCTCGCAGGTACGGCAGCTGACCGAGCGCTCCGACGCCGATGTTGCCGACGAGCGACGTGTCAGGATACTGCGTGCGCAAGAACGCGGCGGTGAACGCGGCGGTGGTGCCCTTTCCCTTCGTGCCAGTGATGCCGACGATCGGTGCTGGACAGAGCGCGAAGAAGACCGCCACGTCCATGACGATGGTTTTCCCGAGCCGCCGCGCGAGCCCGAGCAGTGGATTCCGCACCGCACCCGGGTTCGGGACGATGACATCGGCCCAGTGGATGTCCCTGACGAGATGACGACCAAGCGTCCAACGCCGCACCTGGCCGCGCAGCGGGGTTACGCTCGGTCGCAGCTCCCGGGCCGGTCGGAGATCGGTGACGCCGACCACGGCCGCCTGTCGGAGAAACCAACGGGCGGCATTGAGGCCGCCACTGTGTAATCCCAGTCCAAAGATGAGGACGTTTCGACTGCGAAAATCGGTGGTTTCAAGCATGCGACCATTGTACCAAGCCTGACCGCTGGGAGCGAGCTACGCTACCCCGCGTTGGAGTAACTCAACCACTAATCCAATAACGCCGAGCACCCCGGCCACGAGCCAGGCGCGCATGACCACTTTACTCTCCGGCCACCCCTTGGCCTCAAAATGGTGGTGGAGCGGCGCGGACAAGAAGACTTTTCGATGCCATAATCGTTTGGCAACCACTTGGATGATGACCGAGGCCGACTCAAGCACGAGCACGCCCGCTATAATGGGCAGCAGCAGGGCCGTATTCGTCAGCATGGCGATGACGCCGAGCGCCGTCCCTAAACCCATGGAGCCGGTATCACCCATAAAGAACCGCGCCGGCGGAATATTGAACCAGACGAAGGCGAGGAGTGCGCCGATGATGACGCCATTGAACGTCGCAAGATCATACCGCCCTTGGAAGAACGCAATGGCTGCCAAAGAGGAAAAGGCGGCGAGGAGGACGCCGCCGGACAAGCCGTCGAGCCCGTCGGTGATGTTCACCGAGTGCGAGGTGGCGACGAGAATGAAGACGAAGATTGGCACGTACCAGAGCCCAATGTCATAATCGCCGACGAACGGGACGTGGATCGTCGTCCAATCGAGTTTCGCAACGAACCACCAGGCGCCCGCAAGAGCAATCACCAGAGAAATGAGTAGACGGTGGCGAGCGCGAAGCCCAACCCCGTCGCGACTCGCGCGGGTCGAGAAGGCGTCATCAATGAGACCGACTACGGCCGCGGCCACGAGCGCGCCGAGCGGCAGGAGCGTTTGCGAACGGGAGAGAAAATTCAAATCATCGAGAACGCCGTTCTCCGTCGCCCGAGCCACGAGCGCGAACCCAACGGTCAGGACCAGTGCCGTCACCCAGACGAGCACCCCACCCATGGTCGGCGTGCCGGATTTCTTCTTGTGGAGCAGGGAAAAAATCGGCGTCTTGCCTTCGTCGCGGGTCTGTTTCCCCAGGCGGTACTTGTAGAGGATGTGCGTCAGCAGCGGCGTCCAGGCCATGGCGAACACGAACGCAATCGCGAGAAAGAAAAAAACGCGGAAGACGGCAAAGCCCTCGGTCATGCGAAGGTCCGATTCACTTGCACGAGGAGCACTGACGCAACGACCAGCAGACCGACGAGCAGGACGTTCGTGGCCGCCACCACGTGGTGGATGAACCGCTGGTCGGTCGCCGCCGCGACCAGGACCACATTGAGTGCGACGATGGACATGAATCCAGCCGGGAGGAGCAGTGCCCAGGCCCAGCTTCCCAACCAATCAATCCCGAACAGGGTGGTATAATGGAGTACGATATGGTGGTCGAGGCCTCGGAACGCGAACGCGAATACAACCACGCTGCCAGCGCTGACCGCCAGGGCCAGCAGCGCACTCAACGCCAGCCAGCGCGACCTCGAAACCCGACGCAGGAGCAGCCGCGCCGGAGCGTGGGGTTGCCGGTGCTCGTAGCGATCCTGCTCGCGATAGTGCACCTGTGGCTCGTCGTCCATGGGATGGTGGGTGATTCGCAAACGGTTGATGAGGGGGTCCATCTCGCCGCGGGAGTGAGCTACTGGCGGACCGGAGACTTTCGCCTCAACCCCGAGCATCCGGTCCTCTGGAAACTGGTTGCGGCTCTCCCGGTACTCGCACTGCACCCGACGGTGCCAACCGACGACCCTTCCTGGGCGGCCCATGACGAGTGGACCTTTGCTGACCGGTTCATGCACGAGAACCGGGTGCCAACCATGCGACTCCTGCTGCTCGGACGGCTCGCGACCGCGCTGGCAGGCGCAGCCCTCGTCCTGACCGTGTTTTGGCTTGGCAAGCGACTCTTCTCGGCGGGGTGTGGGCTCATTGCCGCCGGCTTAACCGCATTTGACCCGAACGTGATTGCACACGCGCGGTACATCACGACCGACCTGCCGGTGACGCTCATGATCGTCGTCACTATAACCCAACTCTATCGTTTCGTCCACGCGCCAAGCCCCCGGACACTCGCCACGCTGGCCATCGCCGTCGTGGCAGCGCTCCTGACAAAATTCTCCGCCCTCTACCTTCTCTTCGTTCTCCCGCTCCTCCTCGTGCTGGCACGACGAAAATACATCCTCGCCTGGTCGGTGCGTCGGACCATGGCCACTGTCCTCGTGGCCAGCCTGCTCGGTATTGTCGCTTCCTACGGTTTTCACCTTCAACGGATCGGGGACGATCCGCGCGTCGACCAGGTGCTTCGCCAGCGCCAGGATATCATCAACGCCGGTAGGGTCGAACAGCAACCCGCGGTGGCGCGTTGGCTCATCCGGCACACGAACGACGGCGACCCGCTGCGCGCGGCAATTGAGTGGGTCAAAACCGTGCCCGTGCCAGGGTATTGGTACGTGCGCGGCATCTCGGCAGTGGTCAGCCGCAGCTATTGGGGTTCCTATACGTTCGCATTCGGCCAACTCTCGGACCATGGATTCCCCTGGTACTTCCCGGCAACCTGGTTGGTGAAAACGCCGCTTCCGATTATACTCTTACTCGTAGTGACTCTCACCACCGTTGTGATGACGTATGGTGCCAGGCGGAAGCGGTTCCCGGCTGCGTATTGGTTTCTCATCATTCCCGCTGGACTGTACGTTGCGCTCACCTTTACGTCTCGCCTGAACCTCGGCGTCCGCCACCTCCTGCCCATCTACCCATTCCTCGCCATCGCCATCGGAAGTATCTGGTCGCTTCCAGCCCTTCGAACGCGTTTGCTCCGCATTGGTATGATCCTCATACTCCTCTCCGTTCCCCTCTCAACGTTGAGTGCCCACCCGACAGAAATCGCATACTTCTCCGAATGGACAGGGGGCACTGCCAACGGTCACCGCTACCTCTCCGATTCCAATCTTGATTGGGGACAGGACCTGTTACGGCTCCGCACTTTCCTCTCCGAGCACGCCATTCGCGACCTCGCGCTCGACTACGCGGGGACAGCGCGCCCTGACCGGTACGGCGTGAGAGCACAGAAGATTGATCGTGAGCGGCCGCCGACGTCAGGGCTGGTGGCAGTCAGCATTGGGAATCTCATCGCTGTGCCCGAATCGTACCAGTGGCTCGCACAGGCGCAGGTGGTAGGCCGGGCTGGCGCATCCATCATCCTGTTTCGTTTGGATTGAACACCATCGCGAAAAGTGGTATAATCGCTGTAGCGCAATCGACAGAAACCATGATTTCCCAAAACCAAGTCAAAGCGCTTCTCGAAAACTCAAAACTCATCGAGAAGAAGAAGCTTGAGAAAGTCCTGCGCGAGGCGACCGAGAAACGGGAGAATGCCATCGATGTGATTTTGGCACAGAACCTCGTTGGGGAGCGCCCGTTGTTCGAAGCGATTGCTGAATCGCTCAAGCTGCCGTTCACCGACCTCCACGATACAACAATCCGCCGAGACATTCTCGCGCTCATTCCCGAACCGATGGTCCAGTTCCATCGGATTGTCGCGTTTGCCCGGACCGATCGGAACGTCAAGGTCGCCACGGTCGACCCGGACGATTTGCAGACGGTTGAGTTCCTCGAGAAGAAGATCGGCCTGCCGATTGAACTCCACCTGACGACACCGTCCTCCATCAGCGAGGCGCTCAAGCAGTACCACCACGGGCTCAAGGCCGAGTTCAAAGCCATTTCCCAAGAGCAGGCGCCCTCGGACCGCCCGGAAGCGCTCAAACAGCTCGCCGAGGACATCCCCATCGTTCGGGTGGTCGACACCCTCCTCGAGTACGCAGTCTTCGAAGGGGCCTCGGACATCCATATCGAGCCGACGGAGAAGGAAACCCTCGTCCGCTACCGCGTGGACGGCGTCCTCCGCGATGTGATGACACTTCCCAAGCACGTGCAGCCGGGTCTCGTTGCGCGTATCAAGATTCTGTCGTCGTTGAAAATCGACGAGCATCGATTGCCGCAGGACGGCCGTTTCAAAATTGAGAGCGGTGACCAGCGCGTCGCGTTCCGCGTTTCCATCCTGCCAGTCGTCGACGGCGAGAAAGTCGTCCTCCGTTTGCTCAACGAAACAGCGCGCGTGCTGACCCTGGAACAAATCGGTCTCCAGCCTCGTCCACTGGAGTTGGTCAAAATCGCCATCAAGAAGCCACACGGCATCACCTACGTGACCGGACCAACGGGTTCGGGAAAAACCACGACCCTCTACACCATCTTGAGCGTCCTCAACACGCCAAAAGTGAACATCTCGACCATCGAGGATCCGGTGGAGTACCGCATACCCCGCGTGAATCAGACGCAGGTCAACCCGCGCATCGGGCTGACCTTCGCCAACGGACTCCGCACGCTCCTGCGCCAAGACCCCAATATTATCATGGTCGGAGAAATTCGCGACCCTGAAACAGCGGAGATCGCAACGCACGCGGCCCTGACTGGCCACCTGGTCCTCTCGACCTTGCACACGAACGATGCGGTGACTGCCCTCCCGCGTTTGACGGAAATGGGTGTCCCGACGTTCCTCGTCTCGTCAACGACGAACGTGGTCATGGCCCAGCGGCTCGTCCGCAAAATTTGTACGCACTGTATCGAGAGTTACACGTTGACCAAGAAACAAATTGCCGACCTCGAGAAACAAGTCGATTTTTCCTCGGTCCTCAAAGGATTGGTCGCGGGAGGTGCGGCCACGGAGAAGCAGGGTGCCGATGAGCTCCTGTTTTTCCGCGGCCGCGGATGTCCTCAATGTAATGAAGAGGGCTACCGCGGCCGGATCGGTATCTACGAAGTGCTCGACTTCACGCCCGCCATCGCGAAACTCGTCCTCGAGCGCGCCACGTCGGACATCATCAGCCAGGCCGCCAAGGCCCAGGGCATGTTGACCATGCTCCAAGACGGGTTCCTGAAAGCGAAGGCAGGCGTCACCGCGATCGAGGAAGTCCTCCGTGTCACGAAGGAGTGATCATGCCGCGTCCTCCCTCCATTCTCCCGGCTGAAGCATCGGATCTCCCGTCCGACGAACCACCGGCGAACGCGTCACTCATGTCAGCGGCAGCGACCACGACGTCCCGCGCGAACGACATCCCGGCCCCCCGCCTCCGCGACCGGCTCAATCCCGTTCCAGAGGTACTGAAAATTTTCTTCACGCAGAACCTCCGCGTGATGATTCATGCGGGACTGCCGTTGAGCCGCGCGCTCCGCACGCTCGCAGTGCAAGTCACCCATCCGTATTTTCGGAGAGTTATCGACGCCATTCGGCTCGCCGTCGAAAGCGGGCTGCCTTTATCAAAGTCCCTGGCGCGCTTTCCTCACATTTTCCCAGAAATGTACATCCAGATGGTGGCCGCCGGGGAGGCGTCAGGAAAACTCGACGAATCATTCACCCGGCTCGCGAACCAACTCAAGAAACGCCACACCCTCATAGGACGCGTTCGGAACGCGCTCATCTACCCGATCATCGTCCTCATCGGCATGGTTGGTGTCTCCATCGTCATGCTCGTCTTCGTCCTCCCGAAGATTACGGAGGTTTTTGAGGAAAGTGGCGGTACCCTACCGTTGCCAACGCGAATCCTCATCGGCGCCAGCAGCTTCCTCCTGCACCAGTGGATTGTCACGGTGGTCGTGCTCATCACCCTCGTCATGCTCTTGGTGGCGGTGAACCGAACACCCGCCGGGAAGCGTTCCTTCCACCGGCTTGCACTCAAACTCCCCATCTTCGGTCCGATGGTCCACAAACTGAACATCGCAAATTTCTCCCGCAGTTTGAGTTCGTTGCTCGCCACGGACATCCCCATCGTTGACGCGTTTCGCATCATCGGCCGAACCATGAGCAATGTTCACTACCGCGATGCCACCTTTGACGCGGCCGAGCAGTTGAAGACGGGGGTCACGGTCGTGCGGTCGCTCGAGCGCCACCCTGACCTCTTTCCCGAGATATTGACCCAGATGATTTCCATCGGTGAGGAATCTGGAACGCTGGAGAACGTCGCGGGTGAGGTGGCGGCGTTCTACGAGGAAGAGGTCGATCAAACCATGGCGAATCTCTCCACGATCATCGAACCGATTATCATTCTGCTCCTCGGACTGGGCGTGGCAGCCATCGCCGTGGCCATCATCCTCCCCATCTACTCACTCGGCTCGCAAATCAGTTGAGTATGGATTTTGCCAAAGGCCTGATCGGACTCGACCTCTCGGACCTCGTCCTGCGCGCGGTGGCACTCTCCCCAACCCGGCCCGTACCGACGCTCACGGCATACCAAGAGCTGCTGCTGCCCCGCGGGCTCATCGAAGAAGGTGAGATTCGCCGCGCGGATGAGGTCAGCCGTCGGATTCGAACGCTCTTGAGAGAATCACAACCGGCACCGATCAAACGGAAGCTCGTGGTCGCCTCACTCCCCGACCGTCGTTCGTTCGTCAAGCTCCTGGACCTGCCAAACGTTCCCGACGGGAAACTCGAACGAGCGATCCTGGCCCAGCTCCCCCAGCACATCCCCTTCGGCCTCGATGAGATTTACCTCGACTGGCAGCGCGTCCAAGGGCCTGGTGCACCTCGCGGCGCCATCCTCGTCGGCGCGAGCCCGCGCACACTCGTCGACCAATACCTCAAGACCCTCGAGCAGGCAGGCGTGACTGTCGTTGCGCTGGAAATGGAATCGTTGGCGCTGGCGCGCGCGCTGTTCGTCGACCTCCCGCCCACACAGTCAACCCTCATTGTCGACATCGGCGGCTCCCGTACGACCGTGGTTGGCGTTACACCACCGTCCGTCCTCTTTTCCTCGAGCCTCCCGTTTTCCGGCACGAACTTCACCCAGCGACTCGCCCAATCGCTCAAAGTATCGTTTGAGGACGCCGAACAGCAAAAATTCTCCACGAACGTTGCCAGCCCCCGCCGATCAAATGCTGTCCGGGCGCTCCGCGATGCTGTCGAACAGCTCAGTTTCCACGTGAGCGAGGTGCTCCATTTTGCCGAATCCCACTTCCCCACCGCCGCTCCTATCCAATCCATTCTCCTCTGCGGGGGTGGCGCCCAGCTCACCGGCATCGATGCGACGCTCGCCCAACTCCTCAGCCGCACCGTGACCGTTCGCCGACCGCCGGTGCGCCTTGGCCGTCACGTCAAGCTCCTTCCCAGCCGGCTGCCCTCGTACACCACGGCCATCGGCTTGGCCCTCCACCACGTATGAATCAGCTCACCATTCTCCCACCGGAGTACAAACAACGCATCCTCCTCCTCGAGCGGAATCGTCTCGTCCGCCGCAGCGTGGTCCTCACCGGCGCGAGTATTGCGCTCGCCACAGCCATCTTCTGGGGAACGAACATGATCCTATCGCAACAGCTCCAGACGATCGAGACGGAACTTCTGATCACCACGCCGGCGTCAACGCAGTATCCAATTACGCAACTCAATGAACAGAACACGCGTGAGTATCAGCTCCTCAACCAATTGCGTCCGACTGCCACGTCGCACGCGCGCACCATCACGGTATTGCTCAGCACCGTACCCGCCGGCGTCACCCTTTCGAAATTCGACTACCAGCCTGAACTCCAGCGCGTGACGTTTTCCGGCGTCGCAGCGGATCGAGGCCGCTTCCTCGCCTTCCGCGACAACTTAACGTCCCTGTCCACGATTGAGTCTGTCCAGGCGCCCATCTCAAGCCTCGCGGCACCGACCGACATCGATTTCACCATCACCGCAACCCTAACGCCATGAGACGGTCACTCTTCCTTATCCTCGGTCTGTTGCTCGCCTACGCTGGGGTGGTTGTCTTCCTCCTCATCCCCGGGTGGGAGAGCGCCATTGAGACGAGGGATGCCATCGGGTTCGCATCCTACACCCGCGAGCGCCAACGACAACGTGCTCCGGCCGACGACCAGGGGCAGTATGCCGCCCTGACGCGCACCGCCAATCTCCTCGAACCATACTTCATCAATGCGGATGAGGATGTCGCGTTCTTCGATACGCTCGAAACCCGCGCGCAAGACTTTGGCGTCCACGTCGCGCTCCAATTCTTGGCTGAACCACAGCCGGGGACACCGACCCTCGTTCCGCTCCACCTAACCGTCACGGGTCCGTACGAACAGATCCTCCAGTTCAGCGGAGCGCTCGAGTCGTTCCGATCACTCTTCATCATCCAGAGCTTCACGCTCGAGCCCCTGGCCCCAGCCCAGGGAACGGTCACCGCCACGATCAAACTCAATTCGCTCTGGAAATAACCATGGCCCGCACACGTTTCACACTGTCGCAACTCCTCGCCCGGCTGCTCCGGTCGTGGCCCTCGCTGACGACCGCTCTACCCATCATCTTCATCGCCCTCGTTATCATCTCTGCGCTCCGCATCCTCTTCGTGCCGATGAATGAAACCACCATTCCGCCGGACGTCCAATCGAACATCATTTCCACCGAGCAGGTCGAAACGCTCATTACTGACCTGCAGCAACGACAACTCGTGGACACGACGGTCACGCGAAACCCGTTTGCGCCGGATGGTTGACAGGGCCGACGGGCGGCCCTATACTGGACGTCGCGTATGGCTCATACGAAATCAGGCGGTTCAACGCAACTGGGCCGCGATTCTGAATCCAAGCGTCTGGGCGTCAAAATCGGCGACGGGCAACTCGCCCACGCCGGGCAGATTATTGTCCGGCAACGCGGCACCCGTATTCGTCCAGGGCAGAATGTCCGGCGCGGTGCAGATGACACGCTCTACGCGAGCGTGGCCGGCTTGGTCAAGTTCGAACGCCGACGGCACAACAGCGTGATGCAGCAGCACAGCCGGCGGACCTTCGTTCGCATTATTCCGCTGTCGCAGACGCGCGCTGCCGTTGGCGCGTAAGGCCAGCGGCGACAAAGGCGCGGAACAGCGGGTGCGCGGTTAACGGCCGGGAGAGAAACTCCGGGTGGAATTGCGTTCCCAGGAAAAACGGGTGTTCCGGCAATTCGATGATCTCGGCCAGGTCGCGCGTTTTGAAGACACCGGACACGCGCAGGCCGGCCTTTTCCAAACGCGCACGATACACGTTGTTGACCTCGTAGCGGTGGCGGTGGCGCTCGGACACGGTTGCCGCACCGTACGCCGCTTGGGCGACCGACCCGCGTTTCAACGTGCAGGGGTACGCGCCCAGTCGCATGGAACCACCGTAATCTCTCCTGGCCAGTTTTTCCCGCTGTTCCGGCAAAATGTCAATCACCGGATGCGTCGTGGCCGGGTTGACCTCGGTCGTGTCCGCGTCGCGGAACTTCAACACGTTGCGCGCGAACTCCACCACGGCCAACTGCATTCCGTAGCACAACCCAAAAAACGGAAGCGCGTGCGTCCGCGCGTACTGAATCGCTTTAATCTTCCCCTCAATGCCGCGCGACCCAAACCCACCGGGAATGATGAGCCCATCCAGGCGCTGGAGCTCTTTGAGTTGCGCCGGCGCCTGCTCGTAGGCTTCGGCATTGAGCCACACGACTTCCGGCTTGGCCCGCAAGGACCAGGCAGCGTGCTTCACCGCTTCGATGACGGAAATGTAGGAATCGAGGAGCGTGAAGTCACCGGTGCCGAAGTACTTGCCAGCGATACCAATCCGAACCTGGCGCCGCGGTCGATACACGCGTCGGACCAACGTCCGCCAACGGCGGAGATCCGTTCGGCGCGCGCGCAGGCCGAAGTTCGCGAGGAGCGTGTCTGCCAACTTCTCCCGCTCGAAGTTCAACGGGACCTCATAGATCGATGCAACATCGGGTGCCGAGATGACTTCATCCACGCCGGTGTTTTCCGCGATTCGTGCGCGCCGCGGGGCATCAAGGGCCTGGGAAGCGCGTGCCAGCACGATGTCCGGTTGGATACCGGCGGAGTTCAACGTGCGCACTGCATACTGCGTCGGCTTCGTCTTCATTTCCCCCAGATTGCTCGGGATCGGCAGGTAACTCACGAGGACGAACTGGACGTTCTCCGGTTCTTTCAGGTGCATCATGCGCGCCGCCTCGAGGAACAGGAGGTTCTGGTATTCGCCGACCGTTCCGCCGACTTCAATGATGACAATCTCCGAACGGGTCTGCTGAGCGCAGAGCCGGATGCGCCGAATGACTTCATTGGGAACGTGCGGGACGACCTCGACGCACTTACCACTAAACTGCAAGTTCCGCTCAGCCTCGATGAGCGACAGGTAGACGGCGCCGGTCGTCATGTAGTTCGACCTCGTGAGCTCGGTATTGAGAAAGCGCTCGTAATTGCCAATGTCTTGGTCGGTTTCGAGCCCGTCTTTCGTCACGAAGACCTCGCCGTGTTCGGTCGGGTTCATGGTGCCGGCGTCCACATTGACGTACGGATCGATTTTCATGGCGGTCACCCGATACCCCTTCTGCTGGAGGAGCATGGCCATCGACGACACGGCCACCCCCTTCCCGAGGCCGGAAATGACGCCACCCATCACAAAAATGAAGCGCGGAGTTCGCTTAGGCATGGACGACCTCCACGGTGAGCGTCCCCCGGGCGTCGCCGGCGACCAGCGGCACGGCGTGCGTCCCAACAGTCTTTATCGGCGTGGTGAGCGCGAATGTCTCTGCCGGCGCATGAACCGAGAGCTGATCCTGTACCGCCTGACGAATTGCCTCGGCAGTGACGCTGCCGAACAAGCGATCGCCCCCAGCTTTTTCGTGCAGCGTGACGGTTTTCCCGTCCAAATCTCTCACGAGCGTTCGACGCGCTGCCGTGTTCTTCGCGCGTCGCGCGTCGTGCTGTGCCCGTTCGGCCGCGACCATGGCCATAACGCTCGGTGTCGCTGGAACCGCAAGCTTCCGCGGGAAGAGAAAATTTCTTGCAAAACCGGGCTGAACCGTGACGACGCTGCCCTTCGCGCCCACCGCCGGGACAGATTGAAGAAGATACACGCGCATACCTAGCTCACAATGGAAAACGTTGTAAACGACCCTCGCGCCTGGCTCCAGTGGACACTGACCGTTTCAATGCGAACGCCTCCTGGGTGCTCATGGAGCCAGCGGACCAGCGCTTCGATGTGCGTGCGTGCACCCTCGGCGATGATTTTCACCGTGCCATCCGACTCGTTCTGGACTGATCCGACCAGCCCGAGCGTCAGCGCGCGGACCTTCACCATGGAACGAAAATTCACTCCCTGCACTTGGCCCGACACCACCATAACACATCGGTCAGGCATCAGCACGCTCGTCAAGGAACTGCAGTGCACGGTCCAGGCTCGCATCCAGGGCAGCGTTGTCCGGCTCAACCACGATGTCCGGCGTGATTCCTTTCCCATCGATCTGACGACCAAGCGGCGTGGCCCAGGTTGCCACGGTCAGTTTCAGGCTCGAGCCATCTGCGAACTCCTCAAACGTTTGCACGCGGCCTTTGCCAAAGGTCTGCTCGCCGATGAGCGTGGCTGCGTCGTAATCCTGGAGCGCACCCGCGAGGATTTCAGACGCCGAGGCTGAACCCTCATTGACCAAGACCACCGCCGGAACGCCCGCGAGGGTTGGCGTTCCACTCGTGCGGAGCGTCACGGTCGCGTCGTTCACGCGCTCCTCGATCAAGACGGGCGTATTCTCCGCCAGAAAATGTCCGGCGACTTGGATGGAAGCATCGAGGAACCCGCCAGGGTTATTCTGTAAATCGAGGAGGAACGCTGCGGGCTGGTTCAGCAGCACCTCCTGGACGGCTTGAGCGAACAGCTGCGGCGTCTCTTCCGTAAAATGGCTTATGCGGACGTAGGCCACGGGCTGGCCAGCCGGCGTTGCGCGCATTTCCCAGCGCACCGAATTGACGACGATGGTCGCCCGGACGAGAGCCACATCGAACGCCTCCGTCTCGCCTTGGCGGCCGACGGTCAACGTTACGGTCGTTCCGCCTTCACCGCGGATCCGCTCCACCGCCTCATCGACCGTCATATCGATGGCCGTCACGCCATCGATGGCCAGAATGGCGTCGCCAGCCCGCAAGCCAGCCTGCTCGGCCGGACTGCCGGGCAAGGGCGCAATCACCACGAGGGTCTCGTCCCGAACGCCGAGTTCGGCGCCGATGCCATCGAACGCGGTCTCATCGAGGCTCTCCTTGAAGGCTTCGGACGGTCGCGGACTGAAGAACGACGAGTAGCGATCGCCCAGGACGTCGACGATGCCTTTCACCGCACCGTAGTAGAGTTGCTGGTCATCGACCGGTTGGCCAACGTACTCCTGGTCAATGAGATCCCACACGCGGCGGAAAATGGAGGGGTCAGCTGGCACAGAACGCTCGCTGAACGCCTGGCCAATCGCCTCGAGGAAGTTGACGTTGGTGGCGGTGGCCGTGGAATCAACGCGGCCAACTGCCACGCCCACGAGAAACCCCAGGCCGATGAGAACGATGGTCAGGAGGATGCGAGAAGATCCCGGTGACGGTTTCGGCGTCATACGGTTTGGCGCGTTATCCGTGCACCGAGCAACCGGAGCCGCTCTTCGATCCGCTCGTAGCCACGGTCGACCGTCTGCGCGTCATCGATAATCGTTTGGCCCTGAGCAATGAGCCCGGCGATGATAAGGGTGGCGCCGGCGCGGAGGTCAAAACTCCGGATATGCTCGCCATAGAGCGGTGTTGGCCCGGTGATGAGCACGCGGTGGGGATCGCAGACGACCGCATTGGCGCCCAGGCGGATCAATTCCTGGATGTACCCCATGCGGCCTTCGTAGATGGGGTCGTGGATCATCGACGTCCCTTCGGCTTGGGTGGCGAGAACGCCAAAGGGGGCTTGGAGGTCAGTCGGGAGGCCAGGGTACGGCATGGACTGGAACTTAAACGCGCGCAGTTTTGCCGATGGTTGAATGACCAGATCGTGGCCCTCAACGGTCAGGTTCACGCCGGCCTGCCGGAGCGTAAACAGGACGAGGTTGAGATGGTCGGGAACAACCCCGCGGAGCCGGACCTTGCCCCGCGTGGTGGCAGCCGCAATGGCGAACGTGCCGGCTTCAATCGGATCGGGAATGATGGTGTATTCAGCGCCATGGAGCTTTGCCACGCCCGTAACCGTCAGCTGGTGCGTGCCGATACCCGAGATCTGCGCGCCCATGGCAATGAGGAAGTGGCAGAGGTCCTGGACGTGCGGCTCGGCCGCGGCAATATCGATGACCGAGGTTCCGGGTGCTGTCGCCGCGGCCATCAGCACATTCTCGGTTGCGGTCACGGAAAAATTGGGAAAGACGACGTGCGCGGCTCGAAGCTGCGCGGCCCGTAAGTGGATGAGGCGTACATCCTGCGTGGCGGTCGCACCCAGTTGCTCAAACGCCATGAGGTGGTAATCGATGGGACGGTTGCCAATGATGCACCCGCCTGGCTGTGGCATCCGAACCTCGTGGACACGTGCCAGCAGTGGTCCCAGGAGTAAGATGGACGACCGCATGCTCTGCACAGTTTTTTCGTCAACGGATTCGAGTCGGATGTTTTTTGCGGTGATCGTGACCGTTGTGCCGTCTTGCGCAACAGACGCGCCCAGCGAACGGAGCAAATCCAGCAGCCGGGCGACGTCAGCAACCACCGGAACATTCCGTACCACGCACGGCTCGTCGGTCAGCAGGGTTGCTGCTAGGATTGGTGTGGCGGCATTCTTGCAACCAGAGATTGCGAGCGTTCCGTTGAGTGCCTGCCCGCCTTCGATGGTGAACGTGTCCATAGTAAACTCGGCCTGTCCCTGCTAGTATAGTACCGGGCGACTCGTGCGGCCGTCAACGCGTATGCAGACCCGAGTTCGGACAATCTTTCTCGCCGTCATGATCGGCCTGTTCCTCCTCCTGGCGCCGGTCGCCGTCTTCTACGCGCTCGGGTACCGCTACGACGTCAACCGTGGGCAGGTGCTCCGAACCGGCGCCGTGCTCGTTACCACGTACCCGCGGAACGCGACGGTCACGCTCGACAGTGAGCCAGCCCGGAAACGAACACCCGTCGTGGTCCGGAACGTCCTGCCCGGCGAACACCTTCTTCGGGTCGAGCTCGAGGGCTACGAGACGTTTGAGAAGCGCGTGACGATTCTGGCCGAACGAACGACGCTCTACGACGCGATACTCCTAGCGCCGAAACACGACCGCTGGCGCGTGGAGCGCCGAGGAACCGGCGCGCCACCCGTGGTCAGTCCCGACGGTACAGCCATCGCGTGGAACGCCACCGACGACACGATCACCGTCGGGCGAACCACCGATGCGAATGCTGACCTCATCCTGGACCATTCGGCTGAAACCATTAGCGGCTGGTCCCCGTACAGCCGTTACCTCCTCACCACGGGTGAACGCTCACTGACCATCTACGACCGAAACGGGGACTGGAGCGCGCGGAACATGGGTGTTGATCAACCCATCCGCTACGTTCGCTGGGACCAAGCGAACGAGAGTTATGCCTACCTCCTCACGACCGAGGCCACATTCGTTGTGGACGCCTTTGCCGGAACGGTGACACGGCTCCCCTTCTACGCGCTGGACCTGCTCGCGGCCAACGGGCAACTGCGAACGATCGAACGAACTGGCTTGAGCGAGCGCCAACGCACACTCGTCTTCCGGTCTGCGCCCACGTACGATCGATCAACGAGCCTCGACCTCCCGCTCGGCACCGAAGCGTTCATCGCCGCGAGTCTCAACCCTGTGGTCACCGCCAGCGACCAGACCATCACCACCGTGCACAACGGCGCAACGCAGACGCGGGCCTTCGCCGACGCGCCGCGTGGCAGCGAATGGTCTCCCCAACAGGCAGCGTTGCTCGTTTGGACGGACGACGAACTGTGGTCGTTGTCATTGGATGGCTTGGGAGAGCAACTCATCGCGCGCACCGGCGACACACTGCACACTGCCCGGTGGGTCGCTGGGTGGCCGGCGCTGGTGGTATCTCACGGAACGGAGATCGGATTTTTCGATGTCGACCCGCGTGGAACCCGCTACGCTGCCCCACTCCTGACGCGAGCGGACGTACTCCCACGACTCTCATTCCGCGGCAACCAACTGCTCTCGGCCAGCGCCGATGAACACGGGTGGACGATCGAGTCGCTTCAGCTCTTCTGACGGAGCTGCGCGATGACCGTGCTCGCGCGCAAGAGCGAGTCGAACGTTCCGGCGTCAATCCACTCGCCCGGGACCACCTCGTACCGCAACTGACCGCGCTCGATGTAGACGTTGTTGACGTCGGTAATTTCATACTCGCCGCGCGCCGATGGTTTGAGTGTACGGATGATGTCGAACACGTCGTGGTCGTACATGTAGAGACCCGTAACGCAGTAGTTCGACGGCGGCTTCTTTGGCTTTTCGATGATGTTCGTGATGCGATCGCCGTTGAGGACCGGGACGCCGAACCGCTCTGGATCAGGCACTTCTTTGAGGAACACCTTGGCGCCGGGCGGGGAAAAATTACGCAGAGCTGGGCCGATGTCGGCGGTGTAGATGTTGTCGCCGAGGATCATAGTGACCGGCTCACCGTCAGAAAAATCCTCGGCCATCCCGAGCGCCTGCGCCAACCCCTCTGGTTTCTCCTGGATGTCGTACGTAAAACGCGCGCCGAAGTCTTTGCCGGACCCGAGTTGATTGAGGAGGTCGCCCGAATGCTCCGGGCCGGAGATGATGAGGATGTCGCGGATGCCGCCGGACAACAGCGTCTCGATCGGGTAATAGACGAGCGGTTTGTCGTAGACCGGCAACAGCTGCTTGTTGACGACTTTGGTCAGCGGACGCAACCGCGTCCCCGAACCGCCGGCGAGCACAATGCCTTTCATAGACGTGTCCTCTTACCGTTGAGTGAGGTAGGCTGCCAGCGCGTCGCGCCACGGCCGGAGCGGTGGCAGCTTCGTCGTCTGGAGAACCGCGTTGGCCGGACGTTTGGCCGGCCGAGGGAATTCGTCGGTGGTGCAGGGTTGAACGTCAACCCGTCTGCCGGCCAGACGGAAAATGGTCCGGGCAAACTCGTACCACGTGACTGCGCCATCATTCGTCCGGTGATAGATGCCCACTGGTGCGGCCGAGGCAACCAGGCGGTGGACTGCGTCGGCGAGATCCCGCGTGTACGTCGGCGAACCAGTCTGGTCGTTCACGACCTTGAGGCTACGCTTTTTTTTCGAAAGCTGCAACATGGTCTCGACGAAATTCTTGCCGTGCGGACCAAAGAGCCAGGCGGTGCGGACGAGGTAGAAGTTCGCGCCGGATTCGGCCAGGCGCCGCTCACCCAGGGCTTTGGACCGACCGTATGCGCTCAACGGCGCAACCGGGGCGTCTTCAGCATAGCCAGAGGGCGAGGTTCCGTCGAAGACGTAATCAGTGGAAAGATGCACCACGGTAGCGCCGAGTCGTTTGGCACCGTGACCGATGGTCCCGACCGCTTCACCGTTGACCGCATTCGCCAGGTCTGGCTCCTCTTCGCACCCGTCAACGTTCGTGTACGCTGCCGCGTTGATGACAAGCGAGGGACGGATGCGATTGAGCGCCGTTTCCACCTGATCCGGTTTGGTGATGTCGCAATCGCGCTCGGCGAGGAGTGTCAGGTCGTCATGGCGGTACGCGTCGGCGAGTGCGGTCGCGAGCATGCCTCCGGCACCGAAGAGCACGACTCTCATGCTGCTACCGGTCCCCGTACTGTTGTTGGAAGTACTTCAGGTGAACGCCCGACTTCAACGGTCGCCACCAACCCTCGTGCTCACGGTACCACTCGACCGTACGTCGTAGACCCTCCTCAAACGCCACCGTCGGCTTCCAATGCAGTTCGCGCCGGAGCTTTGCGGCGTCGGGGGCGTAGCGGCGATCATGGCCTGGGCGATCAGCGACGTGTTCGACGACCGACTCGTCTTTCCCAAACATTTTGAGCAGCAGTTTCACGACGGTGAGATTCTCCTGACTCTTTTCGCTGCTAATGTTGTAGATTTCGCCGGCGGTGCCTTCGTGGAGCAGCAGATCAATTGCAGCGCAGTGGTCATCGACATAGATATACTCGCGCGATTGCTTGCCGTCACCGTAAACCGGCAGCGACTTTCCGTCGATCAAATTCGTGATGAAGAACGGGATGAATTTCTCGGGAAACTGGTACGGGCCGAGGAAGTTGCAGGAACGAGTCAGAATCGTCGGCACGCCGAAAGTGGTGTGATACGCCTGAACGAGTAAATCAGCACCAGCTTTCGATGCGGAATACGGGGAACGCGGTGCCAGCATCGCGGTTTCCGAGGTTCGACCTGACGCGACGTGCCCATAGACCTCATCCGTTGAAATTTGGACGAAGCGTCGGTTCTTGAATGTTTTTGCTGCTTCCAGCAGCGTGTACGTCCCAATCACCTCGGTGCGCACGAATGCGTCCGGGTCGAGGATGGAACGGTCGACGTGGGTTTCTGCCGCGTAGTTCAGGATGGCGTCGGGCCGGTGTTTGTCCATCGCCTGCTGGACTGCCTTTGCGTCCGCGATGTCGCCTTTGACGAACGTGTATCGTTTGTCATGCTCCATGTCACGCAGGTTCTCGAGGTTGCCCGCGTACGTAAGCTTGTCAAAGTTCACGACTTCGTACTCCGGGTACTTCGTGAGGACGTACCGGATGAAGTTTGAGCCCATGAACCCAGCACCACCCGTAACAAACAGCCTCATATCGATTCTTTGCCCATTATTCCAGCTCGCTTGAACATCTCGCGCTTTGCGTTTCCATGCTGCTTGAGATTCTTTTCGCGTTGTCGCGCCAACGCCTCAGTAGCATATGCTTCGAAGTACACCAACGTCCAGGGGAGATACTTCTTTGTCGAATGAATCTTCCCGCTGTTGTGCCGCTGGAGACGAATATTAATATTGATTGCCGATCCGACGTATCGCTTCCCCTGCCCATTCACGAGGAGGTAAACGTAATACATATTAGGGTGTGGTGCTGGGTGAACCCAGCGCCGCCGGTGACCAGCAGTTTCATAGGTTTACGTGCCCGCTGTCCACGAGTCGAGATAGCGCGCCTGCTTGGGCGTCAACCGATCAATCCGGATGCCCAGGGCTTTGAGTTTGAGCGCAGCAATCTGGTGATCGAGTTCGGTTGGCAGCACGTGCACGCGTTTGTCCATGGTCCGGTGGTGTTTTTTCACGAACTCGGCAGCCAGGGCTTGGTTGGCAAAACTCATGTCCATGACGGCGGCGGGATGGCCTTCGGCCGCTGCCAGATTCACGAGCCGGCCGTCGCCCAGCACAAAGACGGTCCGACGTTTACTCAAGACAAACGCGCGGACGTGCTGACGAGCCAGGTACGTTTCCCGGGACAGTTTCTTCAAGTCGCGGAGATCAAGTTCGACATTAAAGTGCCCGCTGTTGGCTACGAGCGCGCCGTCCTTCATGGCCGCAAAGTGCTCGCGACGAATGACGCTCGTGTTGCCGGTGAGCGTGATGAACACGTCCCCGACTCCGGCCGCGCGAGCAATAGGCATGACCTCATAGCCGTCCATCACCGCCTCGAGCGCCCGGAGTGGGTCCACCTCGGTCACGATGACGCGGGCGCCCATGCCCTTGGCCCGCATGGCCACGCCCCGGCCGCACCAGCCATAGCCGACAATGACCGCGACTTTGCCAGCCCAGAGAATATTCGTGGCTCGAGTGATGCCGTCGACCGTGGACTGACCAGTGCCGTAGCGGTTGTCAAAGAAGTGTTTCGTCGCCGAGTCGTTCACAGCAATGACGGGGAATTTCAGCAGCTTCCGCTTCTCCATTGACCGCAGCCGAATGACGCCAGTGGTCGTTTCCTCGGTTGAACCCCAGATCCTCGCCGCCGCCCGCTGCTCACTCGTGTGCAGCAACGTCACGAGGTCAGCGCCGTCATCCATGGTGATGACCGGTTTGGCGGCGACGGCTTGCTGGAGGTGGCGGTAGTAGGTCTTCCGATCCTCGCCGTGTCGAGCAAAGACGGGAATTGCATCAACTTTCACCAGCGCAGCGGCCACGTCGTCTTGGGTTGAAAGCGGGTTGGATGCGCACAGCACCGCCGAGGCGCCACCGGCTTTGAGCGTTTGCATAAGCACCGCGGTCTCACTCGTCACGTGCAAACACGCGGCAATGGTCAGCCCGCGTAACGGCTTGGTGCGGGCAAAGCGTTGGCGGATGAGTCGCAACACGGGCATGGAACGCTCTGCCCAGGCAATGCGTTGCACGCCTTCGCGGGCGCGCTGGAACGAGGCGACGTCGTAGTTCATAGCGTCAGTCGTTGACGATAATTCTCTTGGTACCGTTTGGCAATGGCAGCGCGGGAAAACCGGTGGGTCTGCGTGCCGAATCGCTCAACCGTGTACGCCGCTGCCACCGAACCGAGCCGCGCAGCAGTTTCGAGTGCGTGTCCGTGCAAATACGCTGCGAGGAAGCCGGCGCGGAAGGCGTCGCCGGCGCCGGTGGGATCCAGTTCCGATTGTGGTCTGGCCGCCCGAACGTGAATGCGCTTCCCAGCGCTGCTCACAATCGAGCCTTGGGGCCCCAGCGTTGTGATAACGGTCTCGACCGTTCGTTCCAGGCGTTTGAGCGACCAGCCGATTTTCTTTAAGACGAGCGCGCGCTCGTAATCGTTCGACACGAAAAGCCGAGCCCGGCGGAGCAATCGCGCCAGCGCTGTTGATGAAAAAACCGTTGTCTGCTGTCCAGGATCGAACAGGTATGGGACGTTCGCATGCTGGGCGGCCTCACCAACGGCCATGGTGGTTGGAACATCAGATGGCGCCAGGACGACGAGCTTGGGTCGCCGCGCCAGGGCAGCGCGGACGATGGCTGCCGGAACCGCGAGCGCCAACGCGCCTGGATAGAACGCCGTAATCTGATTATCATCGCGGTCCGTCACCATGGATGCGACCGCCGTCGGGACGCGGGTGGTGAGCTGCGTTGGCCGTAAATCCACACCGTGTTTGAGGAGCCACTGCTGGTACGGACCAAAGTCCGCACCGGCGGTCGCCAGCACCGCCACGGGAACGCCGAGAAGACGTAACGTATACGCAATATTCCCAGCGGTGCCGCCGTACTGCTCGCGCAAATCATCCACCGTGAAACTGACGTTCAGCAGATGGATTTTCTCGGGCAGGATATGGTCACGAAAGCGGCCGGGGAAGTTCATGATCCGGTCGAACGCCAGCGACCCCGAGACGAGGACATCAGCCGCCTTCATCGATGCTTCGTCGTCCAGTCGAACCCGATGGCCGGGTCGTCGTACGGAATGCGCCGTTCATCAGGAGCGTCTGGGTCATACGCTTCAGTCGTGTGGTAGAATAAAAGCACCGGCGCGACCCCGAGCACACGGTAGCCGTGGGCAACCCTCCGCGGGATGAACACGAGCTGCGGCTGTTGCTCGCCGGCGTAGATGACCTGCGTGACGCCGTGGGTCTTCGATCCCTCACGCCGGTCATACAGGACGATTTGCGCCATGCCTTTGGCCACGTACCACAAGTCATCCTGGTGTTTGTGCCAGTGGAACGCTTTCACGACTCCCGGGTACGTTTCCGTCACCGACGTCTGGGCGATGCTGACTTCCGACAGCGCGTCAGTGCGAAACACCTCGCGAAAGTACCCGCGGTCGTCGGGATAAGTCTGAAGCGGCAGAACGCGCACGCCGTCAATCTCGGCGCCCGATGGATGAGCTGCCATAGCGTTTCCCAGTGTACTGAAATCTCCTTCGCTTGCCAAGCGGACGAGGGATACGCGATACTGAACCCCCTACTCCCTACTCGCTACCCCCATGCGCATCACCGTCATCGGCACTGGCTATGTCGGACTCGTCACTGGCGTCTGCTTGGCTGAAATGGGCAATGACGTCGTCTGCACCGTCCGCGACAACAAGAAGCGCTCTAAACTCAAACGGGGCGTCCCGACCATCTATGAACAAGGTCTGGCTGAACTGCTCAAACGCAACCTCCGCGAAGATCGGCTGCGCTTTACCGGCAATGTCGCGTCTGCCATCCGCCAAGGCGAGATCATTTTCATTGCCGTTGGCACGCCGATGAAGAAGGACGGATCGGCCGACCTTTCAGCCGTGCACGACGTTGCCGATCAAATCGGCGCATCGCTCAAAGCGCCAGCGGTGATCGCCATGAAATCAACCGTGCCAGTCGGCACATCCCGCATCGTAAAGCAACGAATCGCGCGGCGAGCAAAAGTCCCGTTCACGATGGCATCGAACCCCGAGTTCTTAAGCCAAGGCCGGGCCGTCCGTGATTTTCTCGTACCAAACCGGATTATCATCGGGGTCGAGGACCCGGCCACCGAAGCCACGCTCCGCGAACTCTACCGGCCGCTCGTACGCGCCCAACAACCCCTACTGGTAACGACGATTCCGAGCGCTGAACTCATGAAGTACGCTTCCAACGCCTTTCTGGCGACCAAGATCTCGTACATGAACGACCTGGCGAACTATGCCGAACGGGTCGGCGCGGACATTACCGAAGTGGCCAAGGGCATGGGCTTGGACGACCGAATCGGGCCGAAGTTTCTGCACGCCGGTATCGGGTACGGAGGCTCGTGCTTCCCCAAAGACGTCCAGGCGCTCGTCGAGGATGCGGCGCGCCACAAAACACCCTTGCACATTCTCCCAGCCGTTGCGACCGTCAACGAGCAGCAGCGAACGCGGTTTCTTCACAAACTGCGTTCAATCTACCCTGACCTCTCGGGTAAGCGCATTGCCGTCTGGGGACTGACGTTCAAACCGAAGACCGACGACCTGCGCGATGCCCCATCCGTTACTATCATCACCTCCCTGCTCCAGGCCGGT